>CAYZSD010000119.1:0-11253 GCA_964481075.1 uncultured Rikenellaceae bacterium
GCTTTTTTTTTTTCGAATAAAAAAGGTGAAGTTATTAACAAAATAACACATTGATAAAGCGAAAAAGCAAAAGCCCCAATGGGGGCTTTTACTTGATTTCTTTTTAAGCAAAAAGATTAGGTGGTCAAGTTAAATTTAATCCGAATGAATTTTGCCTCCTCTTGAACATCGAAGGTTCCGTGCCTTTTTGCTAGTTTCTTCACCCTTCTTTCTACATACTTAACAAGCCTAGGGTCGCTACCCCAAATTTGAGCGATTTCTAGCTCTTTGTTCTCGTTAAGTTCTACTAAAAGGTTAACGACACCCTCAAGGTGTTGATCGTTGGCAAATGTAGGATACCAGATAGAGTTCTCAATGTACGAGGTGATGCTACGTGCATTCTTTTTTTCATGTTGCTTTGCAACCGCTGAGCCAACCATCAGGAATAAGCAGATGGTAAGAGCAAAAATTTTTGTTTTCATAGTTTTGATTTTTTTTAGTTAAACCTAGAAGCCCATATTTGTTTCTGTTGATGTTTAATCCAACCTCGTGCCATAGACTACAAGTGTTTGAAAAACAGTTTAATAAAAAATGTCCTTTGAGATTTTTAAAAATTAGAAAAATGTACGTAATCGAACAACTGTTGATTAAAAACGGACAGCTAAGTAGTTGAATAATAGTATGTTTTTAACGTTGGTTAGCTGTTGTTTTGACTTATAGTATAACTTGTAATTAATTCTAGTAATTATTGTATCAATTTGTTATTGATAGCACGTTGGAAATGTTTATTTATAAGATAAAAGTGAAAAAAACCAATAAATTCATAGTTGTTTAAAGGAATAGCTTTTTAACTTTGCGATGCTAATTCACTTATCTTTTTTTAATAAATTTCAATCATTAATAATGAAACGATATTTTGTAATATTTACTATTGTTCTCCTTTCACATTTACCCAAACTGATAAATGCGCAGGAATACTACTTCAGGTTTTCCGAAAAGGATAGAGAAAAGATTAATACAGTTGTTACCCGAACTGTTTCCATTGACAAGATTGAAGGCGATATCATCTATGCCTACGCAAACCCTTTGGAACTTGATAAGCTAAAGGGATTGGGGTATCAAATTGATATGTTGCCACATCCCACGAGCCTTTACCGCAATAGAGCTATGGCTACAACCATTGAGCAAATGGCGAATTGGGATAAGTACCCTACCTACGAGGTGTATAGAGCAATGATGAAAAAGTTTCAGCAGGATTATCCAACCCTTTGCAAGCTCGATAGCGTGGGTACTACAGTTCAAGGCAGAAAATTGTATGTGGTTAAGATATCGGATAATGTTTTAGAAAATGAGGAAGAACTTGAGTTCTTTTATACAAGCACAATGCACGGTGACGAAACAACCGGGTTTGTGCTAATGCTTCGATTAATTAACTATTTGCTAGCCAATTATGGTACCAATGATCGTGTAACGAACATGGTGAATAATTTTGCAATTTATATTAATCCTAATGCTAACCCTGACGGCACGTACTATGGTGGAAACCATACAGTTGATGGGTCGAGACGTGCAAATGCCAACGGTTACGATATAAATCGAAACTTTCCTGACCCAAGGGTTGGTGAGAACCCTGGAGGGCCTTATCAGCCAGAAACATTAGCCATGATGGAGTATGCTGGCAGCAGGAACTTTGTTCTTTCAGCAAATTACCATGGAGGGATAGAGCTAGTTAACTTTCCATGGGATGCATGGACAACTAGCCAAAATCCCCATGCCGATCACAACTGGTATTACACCATATCGAGGCAGTACGCTGATTTAGCACAGGCAAACAGCCCTTCGGGCTATTTTACTGGCGAAAACAATGGGGTAACTCAAGGTGGGGACTGGTATGTTGTGTCTGGTGGAAGACAGGATTACATGAATTATTGGCATCATTGTCGTGAACTTACTATTGAGGTATCGAATGCTAAAAACCCAAACAGCAGTCAGCTTCCTAATTTCTGGAACTATAATATTGATGCTATGCTTACTTTTATTGAAAGGTTAAATACGGGAATTAAGGGAACAGTAAAGGATAATCAAGGGAATCCCCTGGCTGCAACCATAACAGTTCAGAATCACGATAAAGATAACTCGCACATTATCACGAATCCTTCAAACGGTGTTTATATTAGGATGTTAGAGCCAGGGACGTGGAGCCTAATCTATTCTTGCGAAGGTTATATAAGTCAGGTTCATACAATCACAGTGGCAAATTATACCTCACAGATAACCAATAATGTAGTACTTCTTCAAGCGGCACAAACAAGCCTTTCGGGTACAGTAACCGATTCGGAATCAAACAGTCCCATTAGTGGAGCAACAATAGAACTGCTTGGGACTTCCATGGGCTCAGTTACAACAAATGCTTCTGGATTCTATAATTTTGGGTCAATTCCCGAGAATACCTATCAAATAAAGGCTTCTAAAAATGGGTATTTAAGTCAAACAGTTACTCAAACCCTCATGGGTGAATCGAATACAGTTAATTTCAGCTTAATGCCTTCGAGTGCCGAGAGTTTTGAAACGGTTGTTCCTCAAGGGTTTTCTTTCACTGGTGGTAATTGGACTCGGGATAATTCAACCGCTTTCGATGGAACGTACAGCATGAAGTCGGCACCAATTAGCCACAACCAACAAACAGCAATGCTCATAACTTTGAACATCTCAGTACCTGGCGAGATTACTTTTGCCCGCAAGGTTTCTTCTGAATCAAGCTACGATTTTCTGAAATTTTATATTGATAACGATGAGAAGGCTAGTTGGAGTGGGAATCAGGATTGGACCCAAGTGACATTTCCTGTAACAGCAGGAAACCACACCTTCAAGTGGGAATACAGCAAGGATGGTTCTGTTTCCAACGGAAGCGATTGTGCTTGGATTGATAATATCATTTTCCCAATGAGCACACAAACAGTAACCTTCAACGTTACTACATCTGGTAACCCCGTTGCTGGAGCAACTATAAGTTTTAGTAATCAGGTGGTTAGCACAAATAATTCTGGTGTTGCTATTTTTTCAGGAGTTCCTCGAGGAAACTCAAGGCCCTATTCAGTAAACAAGGCAAATTATGTTACAGCAGTAGGAACAGTTGATATTGCTTACGTTAATGTAAACCAGTATGTTGAACTAGAACCAATGCAAGGCGACTATTCCGTAACTTTTACTGTTTCTGGTACCGAGGGCTTACTAGCTGGTGCTTTGGTAACTTTAAGTGGAAGTTCATTGACAACCGATGTAAATGGACAAGTTGTCTTTCTTGGTCTTGACCTAGGAACCTACCCTTATGCTGTCGAAGCAGTGGGATATATTCCTCAGGAAGGGACAGTTGTGGTTGATGAGGATGAAGTTGTTGAAATTAATCTTGAGCCAGTTCCACCAGTTTATAACTTAACTTTCTTGATACTAGATGAGAATAATATTCCCATTGAAGGGGCTATTGTAAACATGAATGGAAATGTGCAAACTACAAACAGCCAGGGTTATGTGTATTTTACTGGTTTGCTTGAAGGTGATTACTATTACACAATATCTTCAACAGGTTTTCTTCCAATTGAAGGGACGATTGCTGTGACAAGCGATTCAATTGTTACTGTAAACCTTGAGCCTATTGTTTCAAACTTCGATGTAACCTTTATTGTTGTTGATATACATGAGAGCCCAATAGAGGGGGCAAGCATTCTTTTTGATGGGGATGAGATGACAACAAACCATGAGGGTATTGCAATTTTCACCGAAATTATTGCTGGTATTCATGAGTTTTTTGTAGCTGCTGACGGGTATGTTTCATATCAGGGTAATTTGATAGTTAACGAAGATAAGATTGTAACAATAACCCTTCAATTCGAACCAACTCCACATGCTGTAACCTTTATTGTAAGCGGTTTATATGATGGAGTTGTAAATCTGCTTGAAGGAGCTTCCGTTAGTTTAAATGGTACAACCCAAATTACCAATAATCAGGGAGAAGCATATTTCACAGGAGTTCTTAACGAAACCTACAACTATGTGGTTTCTGCCGATGGGTATTTTGCTTACAATGGAACGGTTACTATTCTTCAGGATACGGTAATAAATGTCATTCTTAACCAGTATGTTGAAACTTATTCAGTTACTTTCGTTGTTGTTGATAATCAAGAACAGCCTGTTGAAAATGCGTATGTAACTATGAATGATTTAACGCTTGAAACAAATAGCCAAGGAATTGCTCAGTTCAACGGTATTGAAGAGGGAGAGTATTCTTATCAAGTTATTGCTGAAGGTTTCATCAACCACGAAGGTGTTGTTCTGATACTTGAGGATACAACTATTTTAGTAACAATGATTTATGAGCCAATGGTTTATTCTCTTGCTTTTACTGTTACCACGTATCAAGGTGTTGCCATTGAGGCTGCCACCATCAATATAAACGATACAGTTGTTGCAACTGATACAAATGGAGTGGCGATTCTAAGTTTAGTTGAAGGACTCTATAACTACACAATTAGCGCAGATGGTTTTATTTCTGTTGATGGAACAGTTCAACTATTATCAGATACCAGCATTGAAGTAAGCCTTTCCCCTGAAACAATTTACTACGTATTAACTTTCTTTGTATATGATAAACAATTAAATGCCCTCGAAGGGGCCATTGTCCATTTAAATGGAAGCCAAACCACAACCGATGAGCTAGGAAAAGCTATTTTCCCTAATTTAGTTGAGGGCTGGTATCCGTATGCTGTTGAAGCTGAAGGATTTCATGCCGAAGCTCAAACTGTATTTATTGAGTCGGATTCAGTGTTTAATGTTTACCTGATACCCCTTTCATCTCCATACATGAACAATGAAATTGGAACTTTTAATCTTTGGCCTAACCCATTTAAAAACTTCATTAATATTGGTATAAGTTTATCAGAGCAAGTTGATTTGAAAATTGAGATTTACACAATAACTGGTCAAAAAATTGCCATTCTGGCAAATGCTGTTTTTGAGAAAGGAACGCATGAAATAGAGTGGTTAGGGACTAATTCAAATGGAGAAAAAATTTCGGGTGGTGTTTACATTGTGAAATTCCAGTATGGAAATAGACTGATTTCAAGAAGAGTAATATTTAATCCATAATACAAGTTTTTCAAAGAAAAAAAAAGAGGCTGCAATATTTTGCAACCTCTTTTTTTTAGGCTTGTACATTTTATTCAACAATATTGAACTTAATCCTTATCACTTTCGAATCAGTAATATCTTCGAAAGTATCATGGGTTTTTAGAAGTGAGTTTACCTGTTTTTCAACGTAATTCACTAATTCGGAATCACTTCCGCAAATCCTGGTGATGACAAGATGGTTGTTTTTATCCTTCTCAATTTTGAGGTTTACATACCCCTCAATTTTTTTGTTGAGATTGAAGGAAGGGTAACCAACTGATTTTTCGATAAGAGCGCTTAAACTGTCATTCTTCTTTCCGATACGACTAGCAGATAGGGACAGAGTAGTAAGAACAAGCATTGTTGTTAAAAGAATAATTTTTGTTTTCATGACCTTGTGTTTTTTTAGTTAAAGTTTTTATTATTTGATATAATACAATCATACTGTATGCCATAAATTATAGTAATCAGATATACAATTATATAATCATACAGGAAGGGTTTGTCTGACATAAATATGTGTTCGAAAACGAACACTAAAATGAAATATTCGAACATAGTTTTTATGTTTTTTCAATAAAAAATTGATTATATATCCTATATACCCATATCTTTGAATCAATAATAGTAATAGCTGGTTTTAAATGAAATCACTTGTTTACCGTTTGCTTGTTCTATCACTTGTACTTCTTTCTATTGGTTCAACTGCTCAAGACGAACATTATATAATGCTTCTAGAGAAGGACATTGATAAGGTGAATAGCATTCTAACAAACATACTGTCAATTGATAGGAAACAGGGAGACACTTTGTTTGCTTACGCAAATGATAATCAGCTTAATAAAGTAAGAAGTTTAGGGTATGAGGTTTTTTACCTCACTCATCCGTCAAATATTAAGGACGATAGGGCAATGGCAACTACAATTGAGCAGATGGTAAACTGGGATTGCTATCCAACTTACGAGGTTTATCGTTCGATGATGAAGAAATTTGAATCTGATTACCCTAATCTTTGTAAGCTCGATAGCATTGGTACTAGTGTTCAGGGTAGGCAAATTTATGTCATTAAGATTGTTAATAATGTACAGGTAAATAATTCTTTCCCCGAGTTTTTTTACTCAAGTACAATTCATGGTGATGAGACAACGGGTTTTGTTTTAATGCTTCGATTGATTGATTACTTACTAAGTAACTATGGAAGCGAGGAAAGGATTACGAATCTGGTTGATAATCTAAATATCTATATCAACCCAAATGCCAACCCCGATGGAACCTATTGGGGTGGTAACCATACCGTTTCCAATGCCCGAAGAAGTAACGCCAATGGCTACGATATAAACAGAAATTTTCCTGACCCACGGGTTGGGCAAAATCCAGGCGGGACATATCAGCCAGAAACATTAATTATGATGAACTACGCCAATGAGCGTAATTTTGCCCTCTCAGCGAATTTTCATGGTGGTATAGAATTGGTTAATTATCCCTGGGATACTTGGAAGAGTAGTGTTAACCCACATGCAGATAATAATTGGTTTTACACCATTTCGAGGCAGTATGCCGATTTAGCGCAAGAAAATAGCCCTTCAGGCTACTTTACTGGCCAGAACAATGGGGTAACGCATGGAGGTGATTGGTATGTAATTACTGGAGGTCGCCAGGACTATATGAACTTCTGGCATCATTGCAGAGAGATAACCCTTGAGATTTCTAATACTAAGAATCCTAACAGTTCCCTTCTTCCAAACTTTTGGAATTATAATAAGGAGGCGATGCTTACCTACATTGAGAGATTATTCAAAGGAATAAAGGGATTTGTAAGTAACAGTCAGGGAAATCCTTTGGCTGCAACAATATCAATTGCAAATCATGATAGGGATAACTCATTCGTTGTGACAAACCCAGAACACGGAGGGTATATCAGGTTGATTGAGCCTGGAACCTGGCAGCTGCATTTTTCATCGGAAGGCTATGTAAGCCAACTTCATGAAGTCGCTCTTCAGAACTATTCGTCCACAGTTGAGCTTAGTGTTGTTCTACAGCAAGCTAATACTACAACACTTTCAGGAGTTGTAACCGATTCATATACAGGCGACCCTATTGTTGGTGCAAGTGTTACATTACTTAATTCAAGTTTTGGAAGTTCAACTACTAATGAACAAGGCATATACTTTTTTGAGAGTATTCCCGAAAATCTTTATAAAATCAAATCTACTAAGCAAGGTTATATAACACAGATAATTGACCGTTTGGTTTTGGAAGATGATAATACCGTTGATTTCAACTTATGCACTATTGAAGAGGAAAGTTTTGAAAACCTTATCCCAGATGGATTCACTTTTTCTGGAGGGAATTGGACTATTGATAATTCCGTTGCTTTTGAGGGAACAAAAAGCATCAAGTCGGCTCAGATTTCGCATAATCAGCAAACGATAATGGAGATAACTCTCAATATATCAATAGCTGGTGAGATTTCGTTTGCGCGAAAGGTCTCTTCTGAGTCGGGTTATGATTTTCTGAAATTTTATGTTGATAACGTAGAACATGGGAGTTGGTCGGGCAATCGAGACTGGCAAGTGTTTAGTTTTCAAGTTGAACAGGGTTTAAGAACTTTTAAGTGGAGGTATAGTAAGGACGGTTCAACTAGTAGTGGAAGCGATTGTGCTTGGATTGATTTTATCGGATTCCCCCAATCGGTACAGGTTGTTTCATTTGAGGTTACTGACAATAACTCTCCTCTCGAAGGAGCTAGCGTATTGTTTAATGGAACAAGTATCTCAACTAATAGTGAAGGGATATCAATATTTGACAATGTGCCTAGAGGATTAAATAAACCATTTACAATTAGTAAAAATGGGTATAATGAAATAACTGGCAGCTTAGATGTTCTTTATACTGACATTGAATACTTTGCTGATATAGAGCAATTGTTTGAAAACTATGTTGTTATTTTTACTGTTTTAGGTTTGGGAGGCGAGCCAATTTCTGGGGCACAGGTTGTTTTTGATGGCACGGTCCAGCCAACCAACCCCGATGGGGTTACCGTTTTTGGGGACTTGCTGGCAGGGGCTTACGACTACGAAGTCTCGGCGGAAGGTTACTACCCCCAGTCTGGCTCTGTCACCGTGGAAGGCGATTTGGAGCTGACCATCAGCATGATACCCATCCCCACCTACTACACCGTAACCTTCACGGTTCTTGCAGAGGGAGGCGAGCCAATTTCTGGGGCACAGGTTGTTTTTGATGGCACGGTCCAGCCAACCAACCCCGATGGGGTTACCGTTTTTGGGGAGTTGCTGGCAGGGGCTTACGACTACGAAGTCTCGGCGGTGGGTTACTACCCCCAGTCTGGCTCTGTTTCCGTGGAAGGCGACATTTCTATTAACATAATAATGAATCCTACACAAGCACTATATACTGTTACATTCGTTGTTTATTATAATAATTTGTATCCAGTGGAGGGGGCTCTGGTTAGTTTTAATGATGAGGCAAAAACTACTGATTATGAGGGTAAGGTTAATTTTTATGACATGTCCCCAGGAAACTATAGTTATATAATTTCAGCCGATGGTTTTGATTTGGAGAGTGGAGATGTTTCTGTTGATTCAGATATCGAGGTTGTTGTTAACTTAGTTGGAACAATTTCATTTACAACTAGTTCTTATGGAAGAAATATCAAACTTTGGCCAATACCTTCTAATGATGCCATTAACATTAGTTTTAGTTTAGAACAGCCTTCATTAGTTATTATTGATGTGTATTCGGCAATGGGGATAAAAGTAAAAACTTTATTAAATAGTTATTTATCAGAAGGTTTGCATATAGTTGTTTGGTCGATTAGAGAGGATACCGGGCTTCCTTTTTCAACCTATATAATAAGAGTACGTATATCAAATGAATTATTTTCATATCGGGTTATTTATACACCATAGTTGGCAACAATACTAAAAAAAATCCTGAAAGAAAGTTCCCAATGTGAGAACTTTGTGGTATCTTTGCATCGAAAACCAATTGAAAAGGATGGAAAGAATATTTGCAAAAGGAACATTACGTGATTATTGGGAGAAGCATCCTGATTCCGAGCAATATCTGAAAACATGGAATGACACAGCCATGAGTTCAGTTTGGAAAACCCCGAATGACGTAAAACTCACTTATGCAACGGCAAGTATCCTTAAGGATAGTCGAGTAGTTTTTAAGATTAAAGGAAATTCGTATCGATTGGTTGTTAAATTCAACTTTGAGAAACAGTGGGCATTCATTCGATTCATCGGAACACATTCTGAATATGACAGAATTGATGCAAATATAATTTAATACAGAAAGCTATGAATATCCTACCATTGAAAACAAACAAGGACTATGAGAACGCTTTGAAAAGGATGGAAATACTTTTCGATGCACCAGCGGGTACAACAGAAAGCGACGAAGCAGATATTTTGGCGTTAGTTATCGACGACTATGAAAAAAAGCACTTCCCTATTGAAGCGCCAGACCCAATTGAAGCCATTAAGATAAGAATGGAAGAAATGCAACTTAAACAATTGGATTTAGTAAATGAAATCGGAGGAAAAAGTAGAGTGTCTGAAATACTGAATAGAAAAAGAAAACTAACGGTAGATATGATTAGAAATTTAACCTCTAGACTTAACCTCTCAGCAAATATTCTTGTGAAAGACTACCAGTTGAGCAGATGAAAAAGATTTTTATGACTCTCTAGTCGTTGAATTCAACGCAATGTACTAAAGAAAACAGGGTTACTCATAGTTGCCCCTCCATTAATTCACACGCCCCATTACCAATGCTCACATCGTAAAATATTGGTTCTAAGCCAAATCGCTTTGCATACTCCAATCTAATCTTCTTCTTAAAATTGTCTGAAGATGATGATTTAACAAGATTGATGGTACATCCACCGAAGCCTCCGCCCATCATTCTTGCGCCAAGTACGCCGTCAATTTTCTTAGCTGTATCAACGAGTAGATCAAGTTCTTCGCAGCTTACGAAGTATTTCCTGCTAAGCCCGTGGTGCGATTGGTAAAGTAGTTGCCCAACTCTCTCCAGATCACCTTTTGAAAGGGCTTCACTGGTGTCGAGTACCCGCTCGTTCTCCTCGGTAACATACTCACAGCAAAGGAAAATCTGTTCGCCCATCATTTCTCTGAATGCGTAAACATCCTTAGAGCGGACATCGCGAAGGCTTCGCACTTGAGGCATTTGCGACCTTAATAGCATAACACCCTCTTCGCAATCGTACCTTCGGCGGTTGTACTCCGATGAGGCCAGGCTATGCTTAATCTGAGTATCAGCAAGAATCAACTCGTACTCGCCTAATTGTAAGGGGAAGTATTCATATTCGAGCGAACGGCAATCAAGTTTTATCACATGCCCCTCTTTTCCATGGATTGAGGCGAACTGATCCATGATTCCGCATTTCACACCTGCGTAATTGTGCTCGGCCCTCTGGCCGATTTTAGCTAGCTGAAGGTTATCAATATTGAGATTGAAAAGTTTATTGAGTGCGTAAGCAAAAACGCTTTCAAGTGCAGCCGATGAGGATAAGCCTGCTCCGGAAGGAATATCGCCACCAAAAACCGCATTAAAACCTTTGATATTATGGCCATCTCCCTGAATCTCCTTTACTACACCAAATGGATATTTAGCCCAATGCGGAAGACTTTGAGAAGATTCGTTGATATTAAACTCAACCGATTGGTTGAAATCTATGGAAACAATCTTGGCAATTTGATCATCGGTAGGTTCAATGGCAAGGTAAATCCTTTTATCGATTGCTGCGGGCATAACAAAACCGTTATTGTAGTCGGTGTGCTCGCCAATCAGGTTAATGCGGCCAGGTGCAGCGAAAAGACGGAAACTTGCACCGAAATTCTTAGAGAATGTTTCTATTACTAGGTTTGGTTTCATATTTTTAACTTTTGAGACGGGAGACCGAAGACGGGAGACCGAAGAGTTGGCACTTCCGTCATCCAACTTCCGTCTTCTAGCTTTCCTCCTACCAAAACACAGTATAAAGCACCACCAGAATAATCATCACTGTGTAGGCAGCAATATTGAAATTACTACCAGTTTTAAAGGTTTCCTTAGGTACGGGAA
>CAYZSD010000120.1:0-10951 GCA_964481075.1 uncultured Rikenellaceae bacterium
CGTACTTCTTTCTCATTTCCCTTTGCGTTTGGGTGAATGAATTCCGAATCTCCTTGCTTTCCAGCAACTTAGCGTAGAATATTTCCATGAATTCCACCGTTTCCTTATCAGGTACTTGCCATAGGCTCATAATGATATACTTGGCTCCTGCCATCTTGAATGCACGCTGCAAGCCATAAACCCCTTCGCTGCCTCGAATATCTCCCAGACCAGTTTCACAGGCGGAGAGGACTACGAGCTGGGTGTTGCGCATTTTGAGCTGAGCCACCTCATAGGCTGTAAGCACTCCGTCATTATCAGTCTTACCCCATTCCTCAGACCACACCCTGTTTGCGCCAGCAAAAACCAAACCTGAACGCATCATGGGATTCTTACTATTCACAAACATCCAGTAGCCAAATCCTCGAGATCCACGAAATGTTACATCATCTGTTTCTACTTCTAAATCAGAACTTTTCAGTTTATCGCGTTTATCAGGATCGGGGTAGAAGAAGCCATGTGTGGCAATGTGTATTATTCCATACTGATTCTGATTATCGCCAAAAATTATCTTGAAGTTCTCTTCTTTTGCCTGTTCTCCTGTAAATGTTGCAACATCAATATTGTGTTTAACCAAATGATTTTCAATTTTTTTCTTCTCAGTTAAAGTTCCTGGAAGGTATTGCCAGTAGTCTTCTGTGTCCTCAGCGCTATATGCAATTCCACCATAAATTGCTGCCTTTATATTTGGGTGAAGCATGGATAGCTTTCTATCGATTAAACTGCTGGTGCTGCTAACCTGTTGTAAATTGTAAGCATCTGAAAGAAGTTTAACTGTATCAACAGCAAGTGCAGCAAACGATACCTTATTTAAAACACCTACTGGAGCATAGTAAACAGTATTGATTCCGGAAAGTTTATCCTCAAGTGGTTGCCAAATTAGCTGGTATAGAGCCTTGTTGGCAGGTTTGTTTGTACCGTATATTGTTTCTACATACCTAAAACCTGTCTCGGTTGAAGAACCTAAAATGGATTCCATCTCAACGTCATTGAAAAGTTGAACCGATATAGGTTGATTGCATGTTGGGGTGATAAGAAGTGCAGCGTATAAGGTTGTCTGGCTATCATCTTCACTCTTTTCAAAGGAAACAAACTCTATGGCAGCCTCGTTTGGTCTTAAAGCCTTTTTAACATCCTCCCAATTGTAATTGAATAGGTTATGGAGATCGGCAAATTCTGAAGACAACCTTACCAACCTTCTTTCCTGCTCGTTGGCTTGCTTCTCAAGCTTCTCAATTTCCTCAGTTGACCCATCAACCGACTTGCTCTGAAGTTCTGAAATCTTGTTCCTAAGTTGTGTAAAAGAAAGGTATGCTTCTCTGATTTCAGGGTCAGGATTGTTGTTAACTACATCGAGAATTGCTTGTGTGCTTTTTAGCAATAACCCTTTTATTATGAGTTCGTTATTGTAACATATTCCTGAAAGTTCGTTAAATTGGTTTCCGTATAATGCGTTAAAAGAATGGATTTTGTTAAAAATATCCTTTGAGGTATTAAGATAGTTCTCTTTTTCCTTTTCTGTAAGTATTGAAAAATTGTCCTGTAACATGTAGAGTGTAATATCCCGCGATTTAAGGTATAAAGGATAGGCCTTTTCAGGAGAACTTAGCTTTAGATGTGTATTCCCTGTATATGAGTAACTTGAGGCTAAGTTTTTATTATCACCTAGTGTTTCATTTATCTTCAACGATTTCTCATAGTAGTCAAGAGCTTTATCAAACCTTTTTAACCTACCGGAAATATGACCTAAATTGGTATAAACCAATGCAATATCTCTTTTTGAGCCTAATTCTTCGAATATTTGTAAGGCATCTAAATAGAACGAATTAGCGTTGTTGAGGTTATTCAATGATAATGCAATATTTCCTAAATTCCCTATTGACTGGGCTAAACCCTGCTTGTCACCAATCTCCTTAGAAAGATCTAAAGATTTTAAAAAGTATTCCTCAGCTTTTTCATATTCACCCTGAAACTTGTAAGTTATTCCAATGTTTCTGTATGAAACTGCAATCCCTTTCCTATCGGAAATGGACACATCAATTTCAAGCGATCGTTCAAAATACTCTAAAGCTCTCAAGTAGTTTCCTTGCTCCTGCGAAACATTACCAAGATTGGCAAGAGAGCTAGATATGGCTTCTTTGTTGTTTATTTCCTCCGCTAGAAGCAACACTTTCTCATAAAAAAATACCGCCTTGGTTAAATCCCCCTTTCGCTCCGAAAGTAAACCAAGGTTATTTAAGCAACCAGCAATTGTGGGTTTGTGATTTAGTTCCTCTCCTATTTCAAGCGATTTGGCAAAGCATTGGTATGCGTATTCGTAGTCTCCCTGTGTTCTTGCAATCGAACCTAGGTTAATTAAACCATAAGAAACTCCTATCCTATCGTTTATCTCTTCTTTAATCCCTATCGATTCCCTAAAGTAGTTGATTGCCAAAGGAAAGTTTCCAGTATCTTTAGCAATTACACCTAATGCATTTAAGCACGTAGAAATCATTTTTTGATTACCTAATTTCTTATAGAGAAGTAGAGCTTTAAGCCAATTACTCTGTGCCTCATTGTAATCCCTTTTGTTGTAATGAATTGTACCCATAATGTATAGACTACTTGCGATTAACCTGTACTTATAGGTGTTTTCGGGAATTGCCAGAAGTAATGCATCTTCGTCCACAAATATATTGGGTTCGAAAATGCTCTTATAGTAGAACATTGCGGAATCAGGTTTACTTCTTAAAAACAAATCTCCAATATCAAGCGATATCCTCATTCTGAGGGTATCGGCATCGGAGCCATTAAGTTCTGGCAGGGTTTGAAGAATATTCTTAAGACTATCTATTCTTGGTTGATTCTGTGCAACCAAGCATGAAATTCCAGCAAATAGGAATAGAATGATAAGCCTTGTTCTCATCGCCAAGGTTATTAAAGTTAAACACTACTGACCGACTAATTAATACAGATTTCTCGCTTCGCTCGAAATGACAAGACTTTCAGGAAATCAAGGTTGGTGAGGGGGTGATGGCGGCGAAGCCGCCATCACCCCCTCACTACTCACAACGTAACAGCCTGTCATTTCGAGCGAAGCGAGAAATCTATTACATGATTATCATCATAAAAATTACTTAGTCGGACAGTAGTGAAAGTTAAACTTACTCGAGTAGCACAAATGCAGCCCAAAAGAAAGGGTCGTAAAGCTGTCGCATGGTGTTCTGTGTGTTCGTAAATGCTTTCTGAAGATCTCTGGTTTTCACAAGTTCGGTATAGAAATTTTCCATAAATTCTGCGGTTTCCTTGTCAGGAACTTGCCAAAGGCTCATGATGAGGTAGTTTGTTCCAGCCATCTTGAAAGCCCTCTGAAGTCCATAAACACCCTCACTACCAGCAATATCACCAAGACCAGTTTCACAGGCAGACATTACAACAAGAATATTTTTTCTAAGGTCGATGTTGATAACCTCTAGGGCTGTGAGAACTCCATCGTCGCTTGCAACTGCTTTAGTACCTGTCCAGTAATCGTTTACACCTGCAAAAACCAAGCCTGAACGCATTAAAGGGTTCTGATTCTTTACAAAATTGGTCATCCCAAAGGTTGGGGATCCACCCCTAAAGTCAATGTCCCCCTCTTCTTTGAGTGCCTCAACCTTCTGTTGAATTTCTGATGGATCGGGAAAGAAAAAACCGTGTGTAGCAATATGAAGAACTTGGCTTCGTGTAGCCAATGACTTAAACCTCTCCTCAGTGGCTTGAATATCAGTTATTGTATAAACATACTTAAACTCATTCTGTAATAACCCTTCTATCATAAGGGCTTCATCGAGAGTACCTTTCAGGTAATTCCAAGTTTCAGCATTTGTAGGCTCAGTTGTATAGGTTATACCACCAAAAAGGGTAATGGTCATATCCTTATCAATTGTAAACTTTGAAACGTTGGCAATATTGGCTGTTGTACTCTGAACGTGTAGTTGGTAGCTATCAATGAGGTAACTATTAACATCTTGACTGATAGCCGAAAAAGAAACTTTATGGAGCAGTCCCGATGGAGAAAAGTGAATAGAGGAAACCCCTTTTAGAAAGGGTTCCATTGGCTTCCAAATTATATCGTAAAGACTTTCAATGGAAGTTTCTGCTGCTTTTTGATCTTCGTTTTTTTGATCAACAAGTTTGAATCCTCGACAACTATACACATTTTTTATGTACTGGAAATTGTTTCCAGCAAAACTACCTAATACTTTGGTCAATGCTTTTTCCTCGAAAAGTGGAACCATTAATGGATTCTCACTATCAGGAGTTACAATTAACGCACAGTACATTACGCTATCGCGGGAGTGAACAAAGTTAGTGAATTCAATTGCGGCTTCACCCTCCTTAAGGCTGTTTCGTACGGTTGTCCAATCTGCTTTCAGGGACTTCTCAAAGTCGCTAAACTCCGATGAAGTTCTAACCAGCAACCTCTCTAGTTCGTTCGCCTTCTTCTCTAAATCCTCTGGATTTTGGTCACGCTCCTCAATGGGTAATGTGTATAACTTCGCAATCTCTTGCTTTATCTGAATCCATTTCTCAAAGTTTTCAATCAGCTTTGGATTATTACTACCAAGGATGGCATTTCGCATCGCAGTACTTGACTTCAATAGCAATCCTTTGTTTTTCAGTAAGTTATTGTACACATCTTGAGTAATCGTTGGATTATTAACCATTCTTTTCATTGCAAAGGAGTAGAAACGGTCGAAATCCTCGGACACCGTTCGAAAGAATAGTTCCTTCTCACTTTCCGAAAGGAAGGAGAAATTTCGGTTGATATCATCATAGTTCATGCTAATTACATTCAGAAAAGCCTCCTCTGCCCACTCAGAAAAGTTTGAGGCGTTGTAAGCCCATGCAAGTTGTCGGTAAGCCTCTTTGATGGTACTTTTCATATCAATTTCTTTAGCCACCTCAAGGCAACTTTTGGCATATTCTATGGCCGATTCGTAATCTTTCTTTTCCACCATTAGCGACGCCAAGCTACCAAGAGCCAGAGCTCTCCCTTGTTTATCCCTTACTTCTCGCGACATATCGTGTGAAAGGTTAAAAAACTCTTCGGCTTTCTCGTAATCCTTTAGTCGCTTGAAAACATTACCCATGTTTAGGTAGCTTGCAGCAAGCCCAAACTTGTCGTTTGTCTCCTGCTTAATTTCTAAGGATCTTTGGTAGTACTCATTTGCTTTCTCGTAATCGCCAAGCTGCTCAAAAACAATCCCAAGGTTATTAAATGAGTATGATGTCCCCTCAACATTGCCTATTTCTGTGCTAATATCCAAGGCTCTCTGGTATGATTCTCTGGCCTTCTGCAAATCGCCAAGTTGCCTATATACAATACCCAAATTGTTTAGTACTGCTCCCGCACCCTCCTTGTTACCCATTTGTCTGACTAACCGAAGAGCTGTTTCGAGGTAGGAGACAGCTTTAGGATAATCGCCTGTAACCTGATGGATTGTTCCCATTGCATTTAGACATACCGAAGCAAGGTTGTTCTCTTCCGACTCGATATACAAGTCCAACGCTTTCTGATAGTTATCTAATGCCATTGGGTATTGCATTTGCATTCTGTAGATATCGGCCATTCCTTGGTAGGTTGCTGCTGCAGTTTTTTCATCAACCGATGAAAGAATCTCTAGGTTTGCCCGGAAAAACTCCATAGCGGTGAAATAACGATGCTGGCGTTGGAAGGTCTTCCCAATCAGTATATTAGTTTTGGCAAGGCCTACAGTATCTTTAAGTTGTAGGTAAATCTTGAGCGATTCTTGATAGTAATCCCTTGCCTTATCGAAATTCCCAATTCGTTCCTGTATTTCAGCAATACTTGCGTAGGAATTTGCCATGGTTACAGGATTTCCTATTTTACTACCAATCAGCATATAACGCTCATAGTATTCAGCAGCTTTATCGAAATCCTTTTGTTGGTAGCTCAGATTGCTCAGGTTAATAAGGGCATCGAGAACAGCTTGCCCATTACCAAGGCTAAACCCCAGGTTGAGAGTTGACTCCCAATAACCTATTGAGCTATCCAGCTCATTCAAATTATATGCAATTACAGCAAGATTATTCAAAGCTAAGAGTTCATCGTTGCTGTTCTGATTTTGCTTTGAAAGTTCCAGTAGCTGGTTATAAAAGATCTCCGCCGACTTGAAATCACCTTGCTTATAGGTAATTGCACCAAGGTTTGCCAGTATTTGCGATGTTTTTTTGGGGTCATTCACCTGATTCGAAAAGTTCAGGGCTCTCTCCCATGCATTTTTTGCCTTATCCTCCTCTCCCATTAAATTGTATAAGGCTGCAATATTCATCATATCGTCAAGATTTGAAAGCGGGCTGTTTGATTGCTGTTGATGCGAAAGAAGAAGTTCGTAGTATTCAGCCGCTTGATAGTAATTCTTCATGCTTGCGTGCATTGCACCGAGGTTTCCAAGGCAGTGAATGATACCCTCTTCGTTATTTTGCTGACGATAAATCCCTAAAGATTCCTCAAAGAAGCGGCTAGCTTCTTCTACTCTTTTTGCTCGGGCAAAAGCAACAGAAAGATTATCGGAGCAATAGAGCGCAAGGTCGAACTGTTCCAACAACCGAGCAATAACATAGCCTTTCTCAAGGTTAGCTGCTCCCTGCTCAAGCCTACGGCTCTGAATAAGAATTAACCCTGAGCGAGCCAATGCCACAGCAACATAGTAACGTTCTGCACCCGTTACCTCCTCATACCATGAGTGTAATCCCAGAGAATCGGCTATCCCTTTTGGGATAATGGCGTTGTACCAGAACAGCGAACTGTCGGGATTAATCGATTGGTACCTATCGCCCAACTCAAGCTGAATGTGCATACGGGCAGCAGTGTTAGTTTGCACTTTCAACGATTTCTTAAGCTCAGCTATGTCTTGCTGGCAGTAGCCAATTGTAGCAATAAAAAAGTATAGGAAAGCAAAAATCAATCTTTTGGGGTTCATTATTCGTTTTTTTTAGTTAGCTATTCAGAATGCTAATATAAGAAAACTCTTGAGATGAATAAAAAATTAGTTACTTTTGTGTAAAACAAACTAAATATAAAAAAAACGTTAATGCAACCTATTACACTAATGTCGCGAAATAAATCCCTTTTTAATTGGGTTTTCGTTTACCTCTTTTTACATCTTTCATTCATTTCTAGCCAAGCTCAGCTTCCATTGCCCCAGAAGGTGGGTTTTTGGGAAAATGTTAATAGCTTCACCATCAACCAAACGGAAGATTACATTATTCTATCATTAACGGTTCTCGGCAAGAATCAGCTCTATGAAGCCCGATTGCAGAATGGGAATTGGTCGGAGTTAGTTGCACTTGATATTATTAACAAACATCATGGTGATGGTTACGATATTGAGGGGCCAAGTCTTAATTACAACGAACGGTATTTATACTTCCATGCCAACTTTCCCGACTCAAAGGGTGGTTTTGATATATACTACTCTTCAAAGGGGCCAAACGGATGGGAATCACCAAAAAACATTGGAGAACCCATTAATACTGCTGCAAACGAGATGTATCCGAGCATCACACCGGGTGAAGTACGCTTACTATTTTCAAGAAGTATTCCCGACGAGGAAATTAAAAAGCCAAAGGATACCCCTCAATGCCAGCAAATCCTAATGTCGCTTAAAACCCCTAGGTTAACATGGGGTGAGCCTTTCCCTATTCACGAAGGAGTTAACCGAGGATGCGAGCATAGCCCTAGCATGTGCAACGATGGAAAATCGGTATTCTTCTCAGCGGTAAACCTTTCCCTTCCAAAGGAAGGCTACAACATATTCTACACAAGAGAAATTATGGACGACAACTGGTTGGTTCCCCAACGCATCGATCAGGCGGCATCTGAGGAAACAAACATTAACCCAATTTTTATCAACGGAAACGTTTACTTTCTTCGCAAGTGGAAAGCTCGTCGAATGGATTTTGGTAGCATATACAAGGTACCCGTTGCAGAAAATTTTTTTCCACAAAAAACATTCTCATCAAAGGGAAAAGTTGTTGCGCTATCCAACGGGGCTCCGCTCGATGCAACCCTAACCGTTTTCGATCCCACAACCCTTAAGATTCTAGGTGTTTTTTACAGTGATAAGGAGACCGGAGATTTTGAGATTCCTCTTCTAAACGGTAGTAACTACATCGTTGATGTAAGAAAAACGGGTTACTCCTTCTTTAGCTTTATGATTGACTATAGAGGTGAAGATAAAAAACATGCCCCATCGAAAATTGAACTTTTCGATAACATCGAACTACTTGTAGCAGTTTATGATAGTGAGATTTTTCGCCCTTTAAAATCAGAGGTAACTGTATCCAACTTGCTGCAAAGTGGTGTTGAATTCAAAGGGGTTGAGGTGGAACCTGGGATATACTCCTTCAAACTCCCAATGGGAACAGAGTATGAGGTGAACGCATACACGGAGTGGTTCAGCGAGAATTCTTTCCAATTCAACCTGAAAGGCGATATAGTATTCTCACGATTTGAAAGGAATCTGCCCCTCGATCCCAAAAAACGTCCTTTTGAAATCAATATTGCAGACTCTGAAACCGAGGAAGGTGTTGCTGCTGAAATCCTTATCCGAAACTTGAATCGTGATGAAACGATTTTCTTTTCGGCCGACGACGTTAAGAATGGAAAGATTACCGCCATGCTTCGCGAGGGTGATGAGTACGAGTTTACAATCAGGGGTGCACAAGGGTATTCATTCCACAATCAAGTGGTTGATTTAGGGAAAGGAGAAACAAGAGGTATCAAAGCCGACCTGGTGCCTCTTAAGGCCGAAACAGCCATTAGGCTGAATAACATCAACTTTGGGACAAGCTCAGCCGATCTCTCAACAGAATCTTTCCCTGAGCTTGACCGTGTTGTTCAACTTATTATGGACAACCCAACCCTAATAATCGAAATATCAGCACATTCCGACAATGTTGGGAGCCCTTACTTTAACCTACGCTTATCGGAACGTCGAGCCCAATCGGTTGTTAACTACCTGCTCGACTACAACGTTCCGAAGGAACGAATTGTTGCAAAAGGGTATGGTCTTACCAAACCAATGGTTCCTAACACTTCCGATGAAAATCGTGCCCTTAACCGAAGGGTTGAGTTCAAAATTATTGACATCCTTGAGGAGCAACCCAACGAGGAGTAAATACATTAATGGTAAAACTTTGAAAATTAAACAATAATGACATCATACAAAACGAATCAAAAGACTACAAAAATATTCTTACTATTTGTAATCTTAATAATTCCCTTCGTCCCTTTTGCTCAAGTTAAGTACGACGATTTCTATAAGGAGTTCAACAAGTACACACCCCAGCAACTCTTCTATAGGTTATTTCAATATCAGAATCAAAACCCTCATTTTGCAAATACATACGTTCAACTGGGGCATTATGCCGAAAAAATTATTGAAGAAATTGATCCTCTTCGAAACTTCGAGCTGCATAACTACTGGGTTGGGAATGCCGTGCTATACTACTCCCTCTTCCCTGCTTACCTTGAAGGGAACGAAGTTCGTAAAAACCGCGAATTCTACTCAAATATTCCCATCGAGACCGTAGGGAAAAGACTTGAGACAGAGGATGTGCTTTTTTATGTACAACAAAGAACCTTAAGGTGCAACAACCGAAAGGATTCCGTGGAAATGATTTTTAAAGCGCTTGAAAAATCGAAGGACCACTACAACAACTGCATCAGAATTTTTACTAACATCAATAAAACTTACGACAATTTAAACGAGCTTTTACTTCAAACCGATGCCAGCTTGTTAAAGGACTTAAAATCGCTTGAAATGGAATTTAAGCAGAGTACAGAAGCTTTTAGCAACTACAGAACATACTTAGAGAATTACCCAATAAAAGGATACAGCCAGATCTACACTCTTCGTCCGATTGAAACATACCGTCTTGATGGGTTAACCAACAGCGATTTCATGCGCGATACCTTTGAGCTATGGGATTACGGTTCATGGATCGCTAGCTTTCAGAAAACATACAATAATGATATTGTTTCTCTTCGCCAGGAAATTTCATCCATCCAAAAGCTTTTCACCGATAACCGAAGGAAAATCCTCCTATCAGAAAGTTTAAGTCCTGATGATAAGTTCGCTTCATACGATGAGTTCTTTCTTTTTAGGCTTGGTAAATACGACAACAGCTCTTTGGTGCGAGAACTCTTCCGGTATCTAAAGAGTCGTCAGGATTTTCTAGAACTTAGCAAATCACCATTGAACTCCCCTCTGGATAGTTCAGGAATTCTCATTAACAGAAAGTTACGATACTATCATCGTATAATTTTACAACAAAAGTCAACCGAGAAAGAACTAGAAAACTTCCGTCAGGCAATAACAAGCGACCGAATCACCCGTTTCAAGGAGTTTTTCGAACAAAGCTATGGAGGTGTGAATGGACTCTACCAATTTGCAAGCCAGGAAGACCTTTCGCTTCCGCAGGTAACCGATAATGCCTTACAAAATTTAAGGGTTTACCTCGATAACGAGCGGGCAACGCGATATTTTACTGATGATGCCCAAGGAACAAGAGGGACAATCGTCCCTCTGTATCCAATTGAGTCTGATAGCGAAAGAATTGGCACCCTTACTTATGTTACCCTCGGAGTATCCAATCTTTTGGGGCAACCAAACTATGTTTCGGGTTACATACATCGATCAGGTAGAAGCCACTTGGCCTTCGCTGCAAAAATTGACTCGGAGAAAAAGGTTGAATGGATAAGGGAAATCGGTGCAAAGGGGAAAGACATTCACCCTCAAGGTGATGCCTCTTCATTTATTCGCAGTTTCAATGGTGGATGTATTGCTCTTGTAAATGAAAGAACAGCTAACCCTAAAAATACACTTGTCAAACTCGATAACACAGGAAAAGATGTGTTTAG
>CAYZSD010000121.1:0-10892 GCA_964481075.1 uncultured Rikenellaceae bacterium
AGGTTATTATGGTTAAACCTTCGCGTAGTGGTGCCGATGTAGAGATTGTTACAGCTGAAGGTTTTTGCAAGGGTTACGGGATTAAAAAACCGTCACAGTTCAAGGATATTCTTGCCCTTTGGGGCGATACATCCGACAATATTCCTGGTGTTCCTGGAATTGGTGAAAAGACCGCTGCCAAGCTAATTGCTCAATTTGAATCAATAGAAGAGATATACAAGAATATCAATCAACTATCGAAAGCCCAGCAGGAAAAACTGCTTGAAAGCAAAGAATTGCTCGACAGAGCAAGAATTCTTGTTGAAATAAAGACCGATGTTCCTGTTGAGATTAACTTCGAAAAATTAGAATACACTCAGCCCAACAGCGAAATACTTAGAAGGCTTTTTGATGAGCTGGAGTTTCGATCGCTTTCCAAAGAAATACTAGGTGAAGTTAAAAAGGTAGAACCAAAAACCTTTCAAACCTCGCTTTTCGACAACGAAACATTCGCAGCACCTGCACCACAAACTCCTTCACTAAAAACAATCAAAGAAGTAAGCTACGAGTACCTTCTTGTTGAAGACGAGGAAGATATAAACAAGCTGCTTGACGTTCTTTCATCTGCATCGGAGTTCTGTTTCGATACCGAAACAACTGGATTAGAACATCATACCTCAAAGCTTGTAGGGTTGTCTTTCTCCCTAGAGCCACAAAAAGCATGGTATGTCCATTTACCTTCCGATGCCAACAAGGCAAAAAGCATTCTTGACAGGTTCAAACCTGTTTTTGAGAATGAAAGCATTTCCAAGGTGGGACAGAACATTAAGTTTGACCTTTTAATGTTAAAGTATTATGGAATTGAACTTAAAGGGCAACTTAACGATACCATGCTAGGTCATTACCTGCTTGAACCCGATATGCGCCACAACCTTAACATTCTTGCCGAAAACCTGCTTGGATATAAGCCCATTGAAATTGAAGATCTGATAGGGAAGAAAGGTGTCCGACAGCTGAATATGCGAAATGTTGACCCAAAAAGAATTGCCACCTATGCAGGCGAGGATGCCGACATTGCCATGCAGCTAAAGACGATTCTCTGGAAACGACTGGAAAAGGAGGATCTAACAAAACTTTACTATGAGCTTGAAGAACCTTTAATTAGGGTACTGGCCAAAATGGAATATACGGGAGTATCTATTAATACCAATGCACTTAACGAATATGCCGTTGATCTTAACAGGGAACTCTTAAAACTTGATGTGGAAATAAAGGAAATGGCCGGAGTTCCTGATCTTAACGTTTCATCGCCTAAGCAACTCGGTGAGGTTCTTTTTGAAAGAATCAAGATTGCCAGCGATGCTAAACGGACCAAAACAAAGCAGTACTCTACCAACGAGGAGGAACTCCAAAAATATGCCGATAGGCATCCAATAGTTCCTAAGATCCTCGATTTCCGTTCAGTAAAAAAACTGGTTTCAACATACGTAGAGGTTCTTCCAACCCTGATAAACAAGGAAACGGGGAGAATACATGCCTCATTCAATCAAGCTGTTGCTTCAACAGGAAGGTTGAGTTCCAATAATCCAAACCTTCAAAATATTCCAATCAGGGAGGAAAGGGGAAGGGAAATAAGAAGAGCTTTTATTCCGGTAAACGATGAGTACATCCTTCTTTCGGCCGACTACTCACAAATTGAGCTGCGCCTAATGGCGCACATGAGCAAGGATCCCTCGATGCTTGAGGCTTTCAATAATAGGGAGGATATACATGCAGCCACAGCGGCAAAGATATTCAAGGTGCCGTTGGCTGAGGTTTCCCGCGACCAGCGAAGCCGTGCCAAAACAGCTAACTTTGGAATGATATATGGCATTTCAGCCTTCGGCCTATCGCAAAGGCTTGGAATTAGTAGGACGGAAGCAAAGGATTTAATTGATGGCTACTTCGACACCTATAAGGGAGTAAAAGCTTATATGGATTTCTGCGTTGAGAACGCAAGAAAGAAAGGCTACGTAGAGACTATCTATGGACGTAAGCGTTATCTCCCCGATATTAACTCCAACAACCAAACTGTCAGGGGTCTTGCAGAGCGAAATGCCATCAATGCCCCGATACAAGGGTCTGCCGCAGACATCATTAAAGCTGCCATGATCTCTATTCACGCTAAGCTTTCTGCGATGAATCTCAAAAGCTGTATGATTATTCAAGTGCACGATGAATTGGTCTTCGAGGTTTTTAAACCCGAGCTGGATACAATGAAAACGCTTGTAAAAGAATGTATGGAGGGTGCCATAACCCTCTCGGTTCCTTTAGAAGTAGATGTTGGCGTTGGAGAAAACTGGCTTGACGCCCACTAGCACTTTTTTTTGATTTTTATTTATTCGTCTGTAACATTAACGGTATATTTATCGTCTTTCTATATGTCAAACAAATTTATTTGCTATGCTAAGAACAGTTAACCTTTCAAAGATTTTCCGTACCGATGAGGTTGAAACAACAGCACTAAACCAAGTTTCCTTTGAGGTTACAAGTGGCGAGTTTGTTGCCATAATGGGTCCATCGGGTTGTGGAAAATCAACCTTACTTAATATTATTGGTTTGCTCGACAACCCATCTTCTGGAGAATTCTACTTCGATGGTATTGAGGTTTCGAAATTCAAGGAGAAGCAGCGTACAAATTTAAGGAAATCGAACATTGGCTTTGTTTTTCAAAGTTTCAACCTGATTGACGAGCTAACCGTTTATGAGAACGTGGAGCTTCCCCTTCTATACCAAAACATCGCCTCTGGCGAAAGGAAAAGGAGAGTTGAGAGCGTTCTTGAAAGGATGAAGATTACCCACAGGAAGAAGCATTTTCCTCAGCAGCTATCTGGTGGTCAGCAGCAGAGGGTTGCAATTGCCAGAGCCGTTGTTGGGAATCCCAAGCTCATCCTTGCCGACGAGCCAACAGGAAACCTCGACTCGGTTAATGGTGAGGAGGTGATGAATCTACTTTCTGAACTTAACAGAGAAGGTACAACCATAGTAATGGTAACCCACTCTCCTAGCGATGCCGAAAAAGCACATCGAATTGTTCAACTTTTCGATGGTCATATTGTTACCGAGAACATCCAAAAACTTCTTTAGCAACAATTTAGCAGGTTGTTACGGGTAAAACAATGGTTATCGCCGTACCTTTTCCTAGCTCTGACTCCACTTCGATGCTGCCTCCATGCTCATCGATAATGCTATACGCTATTGATAGCCCCAATCCTATTCCTTGACCCACTTTCTTTGTTGTATAGAATGGATCAAAGATTTTCTTAATGTTTTCTTCCTGAATACCAACTCCCGAGTCCCTGATGAATATAATACAACTTTCATTAGTATAACGTGTTGAAATATTAACACTTCCCTCTCCTACAATTGCTTCAAATGCGTTTGTGAGGATATTATGAAAGGCTTGATTTATTTTACCTGGCTTACATTCAATGGGTGGAATATTCGAGTCGAAATCAGTGTATATTTCCACACTTGAAGCGTGTCGGTTTTTTAGTAATAGCAAGACATCTTGCATTATACGATTGACATTTGCCTTTGAAAACCCCTCGTTATCGTCGCTGGCAAAACTTCTCAACCCTTGAACAATCTCAGCGGTTCTTTGTGCTCCATTCTGAATATCAACTATAGTTTGCCTAATCGATTGGTATGCCTCACTAAACTGATGGTCGTTTTTTAGTCTTACCAACTTCTCAACGATCTCGTTTAAACTTTGCTGATTCTCATCGACTCCCTCAATTGCAGCAAGGACTGAGTCGATATCCATTAGGTCTCGGGCTATGCAGTTTGCTCCTGCATACACAAAATTGATTGGATTGTTTATCTCGTGGGCTATTCCAGCAGTAAGAACTCCAATGGAGGCCATTTTTTCTGACTGCACCAACTTCTTCTGGGTTCGCTCCAGCTTCTCCTGCTGAGCAGCTATCTTTTCATTCTTCTCACGCAGCATCTCATTCTGCATGGTTAAAGCTTCAGAGGTAGCCTTTATCTCTTCAAAAGCCTGCTCAAGCATCAAGTTCTTCTCGGATATGAGCTTGTTTGTCCTAATCTTCATTAGATAACCCCTATATATGAGAATTGCAAGCACAATCACCAAGATAAAGACAAAGAATAATGCGTAGATAACAACCATTTGCCTTTTCGACTCCTCCTGTTTTTTTTCTAACATAAGATTCTTAACCTCAATAGCCTGAGCATGTTGAAGGCTGTCTGCAAGAGCCTTCTTCTGGTACTCATACTGCCAGTAACGTTTTTCGGTAAGCTCCCTATTCTGGACGTTATCAACGCTATCGCGCATTACGATGTATTCCTCATAGAACTTGAGGGCATTCTTATGATCACCTTTCTTTCTATACACCTCATCAAGTAGCTTTGCAGCCATTTTTATCTGCAAAGGGTTTCCAACCTCTTTTGCAGTAGCATACGACTTTTCTCCAAAAGAAAATGCAACTTTGATATTGCTCTCTTGAAGGTAAAGATGCCCAATATTGCTGAGTGTACTGGATATGTTGCTTTTTTGACCTAGCTCTTGCTGTATCGCTAAACTTTTCTGGTAGTACTCTATTGCCTTTTCAACATCGCCTTGAGTTTTATGGATAATTCCAATATTATTTAGCACACTCGAAATACCACGCTTGTCTCCAATTTCCATTCGAATTTTTAAACTTTTGCTGTAAAACTCCAAGGCTTTGTCAAGGTCGCGTAGATTTCGATAAACAATACCTAGGTTGTTATAAGATCCAGCAATACCCATTCTATCATCCTGTTTTTCTCTAATTTCGAGACTCCTCGTATAGTAGTCTAGTGCTTTTTCAAAATCTTTCTGTTCAAAAAAGATGATTCCAATATTATTGAGAGATACAGCTATGCCGTTCTGATCGTTTAACTCTTCCTTAATTTTTATGCTCTGATGGTGATAATCAAGAGCTTTAGCAACATCGCCTTGCTTTTTAAGTACATTTCCAAGATTGTTGAGTGCAGCAGCAGTACCTTTCTTGTCGCCAATTAATTTGCGAAGAGCTAAACTCCTATTGTAGTATTCGTACGCTCTTACAAAATCACCCCTGTTCTCATAGATAATACCAAGGCTATTAAGGCTAGCCGACTCAATGTGTGGATTAAAATACTTACTCGCAGTTTCATGAGCTAAACCAAAAAAATCGATAGCATTTTGGAAATTCCCCAACTTTTCGAAACAATTAGCAATATCGTTTAGGGCAATTGAAGTAAGATACTTATCGGGATCTTTTGAAAAGTACACCAAACTCTTTTGATAGCAAGCCAATGCTTGCAACCTATCCCCCTTAAAGAGATGAGCATGACCCTCATTCTGGTATATTAAACCTGTTACCTTCTGGCATTCGAGCCATTTTCGATAGTTTGAAAGTGAATCAATGCTTTTGCTGTACTCACTAACATGCTTGTGGCACTCTAAGAAAAGATCGAATGCTTCAGCAGGCTTTTTCTTCAATCGAAGGAGGTTCCCTTTGCCTATCAACGACCTTATGAATTGTAGTTCAAACTCGAATTTAGGGTAAATGCTATCGAAAGAAAAATAGTGTTGCGCACTATCGAATACCTCTGCTTGTGTGAAATACAAGGCCTTTATAATGTACGAGTCAGCCTCACCACTTGGGTAATCGAACAGTTTGGAGAATCGGACTGAAACATTTGCTAGTTTCACAGCCCTTTCGGGGTCAACAGGCAATAACCTTTCTGCGATAACATTCAATAAATCTATTTGTTGAGTCTCTGAATGTGTGTTTTTAAGTCCTAACAACAGAGAATCAAGAGATTTAGCCAAAAAAGAGGTATCGGTAAGAAGCGTATTTACTTCATTCGTGTTATGAAGGCTATAACTATTCCTTTTGAATATGGGATCATTGCATGAATAAAGGAAGGGAAAAAGAATGAAAGCAAATAGAAGGAAGTTTTTCATGCTGTAAAAAAAATGTATGTGCTAAAGGTACAACTTTTTTTACACTCGAACTCCAACGATAGTTACATCATCCACCTGTTCAATTCCGTTCTTCCATTCCTCAAGCGAAACATCGAGTAATTCGCATTGCTGCCCCATGGGCAGATGGGCATTGGCAACCACCAGCTCACGGAGGTTTTTAACCATAAACTTTTTGCCATTCGGTCCGCCAACATCAAAAAAAGTAACAGCTGCTAAAAAATTCAAAATTCCTAGCAGCTTGGTTGACTCTGTAAAAAGAAAAAAAGGTTAAATTTTTTGGCTATGCTGAAGCGGATAGTTTTACCAAAGACCCCTGGGGTAGTTCGTCAGCCTTTAACTTCTCATCGCTTGCCACTTTGATTGTTTCATACTTTAGGCTTTCAGTATCTAGAACAATAGCTTGCAACCGACCTAGAGAGCATGTACCTGTATTCAGGTATAGCTTCTTGCTGTTTAGGTAGTAAGTTTTATGTGTTTCGAGCTTGTGGGTGTGTCCTAGAATAACCACATCGTTGCTTCTGAGCAGCTTTAAGGCATAGTTCAAGTACTTGAATGTGTTGTACTTCTTGGGGATACGATTGATTTGGTCGTCCCATTCCACAATCTTGAAGTATATCTTTTCCACCAAGGGTAAATGAATGGTTTTCTTGAGAAGAGAAAAGCCTATCATGCTAATCGCTCTACCGAGCCTCGTCCCATTAAGGAAATCGGCATTGTGCCCATGCTCAATATATATTGTTTGACCCTTTGAGTTAACAATTGAGTAGGAATCCTGCGCAAACGGGTTGAAAAGATCGTGGTTACCTCGAATGTAGATAAACTTTTTACGGTTGAAGTAGCTAATAAGCTCAAAATTATTTCGATACACCTCCTTAAAGCTGTACTTATACAGATCGAACACATCACCGTTTAGTACAACCTTATCGACCTTGTAAGCTTCAATAAGCTTCTCCAGATTCTTAATAAACCTTTTTGGCTTCCAGCCAAATGTTCCAAAATTGTCGCCACAATCGATATGAAGATCCGAGACTATGAGAAGGTTCATTTTTTATATTTTAGTATTGAAGAATGAAGTTTGAGACCAATGGCGTTCCATTAGTTAATTGCATTCCACTGATATTCTGCCTGAAAGAATGGTAAAAGCTTTCGTCTTTAACCAACTCCGCAGCAAGGCTAATAATTCGCTTTGTGCTAGGTTCATAGATTCCTAACCCGTTTCTTGTGATAAACTCAATGTTGCCCTTTTCCTGCTCCCAGATGTAACTATTCACCAGAGGTACTTTCCCAGAAAGCAGAACCTCGGAGAATGTTGAAGCGCCACACTTAGTTACAACCAGTTCCGAAATCCCTAAAAGCTCATAAACAAAATCGACAAAGCCCAACACGTGAAGCCTTTTAAAGTTATACTTTAATTTGATAGCTTGAGCTTTATCGAAAAGGCTTTTATTCCTACCACAAACAACAACAACATCGACATCAAGATAAGATTTTGCGAAGCTTTTAAGAAGCTTCTCGCCTCTTGGTATCCCATCGGCCCCTCCTAGCATTAAAATAACCTTCGAACTAAGACCTATCCCCAATTGTTCTCTTAAGGCACTACCTTTCTCACTATCAAACGAAATGTTAAACTTTGGGCTTAACACAAATGGGAAAACAGATATTCTAGACGACTCTATATTTTCAACCCTTTCGAGATACTCCTTCAGGTGGTCGCTAAAAACAATGAAATGCTGTCCTTTTTCAAGAAACCAGATTGGGTGAGCAGTGAATGGGTCGGTAACAACCGTTAGAACCGGTATTTCCAATCCATTTCTTCTGAGTAACTCTTTCACAGGCTTTATCAGGAAGAAATGGAAGATGATAATCTTGGAAGGTTTTTCTTCAAGTATCGTCTTTTCCAGAGCCGAAAGCACAAAACGACTTATCAAACTGCTTGAAAGATGGGCGAAAAGTTTGATCTTGTTAACGGCATAGATTAACTCAAACATCCACTTACCCTTTGCCTGCGAGTGTCTGTAACCATCCTCCACAATCCATTTGACGCATGGGTTTACCTTTTCAAAACCATCGTGAAGAATTACATCAGCATCATTCTGGCTATTCTGCGAAATCCAATCGGCTAATGCTTTGGCTGGAGCTAGATGACCGCCACCGGTTTTTAGATAAAGAAAAAGCAATCGTCCCTTCGCGTACATGTTTTTTTTGCAAAGGTATTGTCATCACAAGCATTTCACCTGAAGTTAACGTTAAATTGCTGATAATTAATCGTTAATAAAAAAACAGATTAAGTACTACATTATTTCAAAGCAAAGATAATCTACTTTGAAAAAGGTATCGTTATTCCAACAATAGGAATTGCAACATTATCCTCAATAATTGAAGAAATTGGGAGGTAAAGCCCAAAGTCAATTCCTACTTTTTTTGCCATATACCTGTAGCCTAAAGAAAAAATTATCAAATTATCATTATCAAATGATGCAAAGTAGTTTTCAGTAATAATGTAACCTCTAGGAGAGGTTCTATACATTCCGCTAATGTTTACAATTGGGTTTCTTGCCCAGTCTCCTCCAGCATATCCCCAACCTAAACCTAAATTAAGGTTTGTATTTCTGTTTCCAAGGGTTAAAGTGCTGAAAAATATGCCAAATCCAGCTTCAGACTCTCCAGCTACATTACCAATAAATGCACCCGCAGACATGTTAATAATGTCTTTTTTTAAAGGTATAGAAAACTTTGGTACTAACCATACTGGGCCAAGTATTTCTGCACCTAATAATAGTATTGGAACAACCCCTACACTTGCTGAAAAGTGATCAGTGAACCCATAGCTCACCTGATTATAAAGCACCCAAATATTTTGATAGTATCCTTCACCTTCTTTTAAACTGTAACCATTTGGTGTCCATAAATACCTAGATGACTGAGGGTTATCGTCCCATAGTTCCCCTTCAACCAGTTTTGCGCTTTCAACAAGCCTTCTTTTCGCAATTATTTCTTTTTTAATTGTAATCTCATCAAAGAATTCTGTTTTTAGAACCACCTTGGTATCATCTTCTTCTACAATCACACCAACAAACTCATTTCCATCTTTGGTTTCTATTTTCACATACTCTTGATATACTGAAACTTGACAAAACGACATCATAGTAATCAACAATAAGATTAATATTAACGATAGTTTTTCCATAATGGCTTTGTTTTAAATGTATCATATCTCCAACTTGTTTCTCGTCTTACATAAATGCTAAATTACTCTGTATTCACGCTGAAGTCAATTTTTCAAACTTATTTCTTTTAAAAATCAAGAATTATGCTTATTACAAATCAACCAGAAAAACAGAGTACTATTGCATTGAAAAAAACAGTAGATGATAAACTTAATGTGAATACAAAAAATGCCTTAAAGTGTCCTGTTTCATCTTGGTTTCATTACAAATTCAAAAAAATGTAATACCCTTTGAGAAACCAACAGGTTGTTGGGTCAAGTTATTGAAGAGTTTAACTTTTTGAGTTGATTATGAGTACATGTATAAGACAAAAAGTAGTATCTTTGGAATGTTAACATTACCAAAAACCCGTCATTATGAAAACAAAGATTTTTGTTTACGTTTTTGCTATTATAGGGGCAACGGTTCTGTTTTTTAATGGCTGCAAAAGGGAAGACGACAAGAATGCGCCAGCACTAAGCACTGCTGGGGTTACAGAAATAACACATATTGCCGCTGTTTCGGGAGGAAGCATCACCGATGATGGGGGCGCCACGATAACAGCACGTGGTGTTTGTTGGGGTACAAGCCAAAACCCAACCATTAATGACAGTAAAACCGAAGACGGTTCTGGTGCGGGGAATTTTATTAGTACCCTTTCAGGCTTAGAACCTAATACTACCTACTATGTCAGAGCCTACGCCACAAATGAAGTAGGCACAGCCTATGGCAATCAGCAAGTCTTCACTACCACACCACCGCCAAAATGGGAAATAACCAACTTTACTCAGGACAACGGACTATTAAGCAACATAATAAAATCCATTGCAGTTGACAATAGTAATAACATCTGGGTGGGGACAGCAATAGGCCTTTCAAAATTTGATGGTTCAACATGGACAAACCTTTCAGAAGCAAATGGTATATCGCTTGAGGGAATAGAGGCTCTGTGTTTAAGTCCAGACGGGAATCTCTGGATAGGAACATGGGAAAACGGAATATTCAAGTACGATGGTCAAACATGGACAAACTTCACCGAAAACGATGGACTTTTTAACAACAGAGTTTATTCCATTTATGCTGACAAGAACAGCAACATCTGGATGGGATCAAGAAATAACGATATCACTGTTTTCGAAGGAACCTCATTCAATTTCTTTCCTGTAAACCCGCAAACGAGCCCCGAAGGAACCATTATGGGTCACATACATGCAATACATGCAGATCATGATGATAATATGTGGGTGGGATCGTGTTATACTGGATTGTCAAAATATAACGGAAATAGCTGGACACACTACATCAATAACCTCAACTCTTTTGTAAATGTAATCTTTTGCTCTTCTTTGGGCGATATCTGGTTAGGGCAATCACCGCTGGGAGCATTCAGGTATTCAAATGGTAACTGGTTAAACTTTGCTGAAAGTGAGACAATGATTGAATTTGTTTATACAGTTGGTGAAGATATAAATGGCAATATCTGGATTGGAGGAAGTCCTGGCATTTCGGTTTTTCAGGATAATACCTGGGAATTTATAGGCTCTGATGATGGTTTGATTAATACATCTGTAAATACTCTTGTAGGTGATAAAAGCGGGAATATCTGGGCTGGAGGTTCAAATGGATTAAGCAAGATAACTAAGCTGGAGTATTAGCTGTTGCATTAATTTGACAACCTCCTGTTGGTGGGCCCAGCTGGGCTTGCCCCG
>CAYZSD010000122.1:0-10608 GCA_964481075.1 uncultured Rikenellaceae bacterium
GTAAAACAGTCGATTTACAGATGGAGAAATGGCGATTGGTCGATTCTCTCAGAGTGTATCGAGAAAGCCTTCGCACACCACGGTGTTTTGAAAGAAACCCTTAATACCAACTGGAGGAGCCTACCAACAATTGTAAATTTTAACAACATTTTTTTTGAAAAGGCAATAGAATTTGCGGTAGAAAGTATTCATCAAACTAATGCTTCAGCCAACCAAGCTTTCGTTGAGCAACTATGCACCCAAATAAGTTCTGCATACTCCGATTTCAAGCAAGAACTCCCAGAAAAAATGAAGAATGGCAAAGGGTACGTTGAGGTTTCATTCTTCGATAAAAAGATTAACGATGACTACATTGAGATACTTTCAAAGGAATTTCCTAATCTAATAAATAGACTAAAGGAAAACCATTCACTGGGTGATTTAGCTGTATTGGTTCGCTCAAAAAAGGATGGACAGCAAATAGCTAATCTTTTGCTCGAATATAATAGGGTTGAAGAGGATAGGAACAAGCACATTTCTTTTGTAAGCCAGGAAGGGCTTCTTCTGAAAGCCTCTTCATCTGTTAGACTGGTGATTGCAGCACTAAATCTGATTCAAGACCCAAATAATGAGATTGCTCAAAAAGTACTTTCAAAAGAGCATTTGACATTTCAGGGAGATAGCAAAAGTAAGTATCACAAGTGCTTCAGCTCATCATTTCCACAAGAAGAAACGGATTGGCTTCGTTCGCTCAGCACACGCCCTCTACAGGAAATATTCGAAGCCATAGTAAATCATTTCAACCTTAATTTAGCGCAGGGAGAGCTTACTCACCTCTCCGAACTCCACGAACACATCCTAACCCACAGTGGTAGAACTGGTGGAGACCTAAACCTTTTCCTTAGCTGGTGGAATCAGCACTCCGACAGTCTTTCCCTGTCTATCCCTGAATCAACCAATGCTGTAACTATTATCACGATTCACAAAGCCAAAGGCCTTCAGTTCCCTGTTGTGATAGTTCCTTTTGCGGGTTGGCCTTTTCGAACTAGCAACAACAGCCCCCTACTTTGGGTTTCGTCGCCTGTACAACCTTTCAACTTGCTACCACGCTACCCTATCTATGCAACAATCGAAGCACAAACAAGCTTGTTTGCCGAAGAAGTGTTAGAGGAAAAAATGCGAGAAGTAGTTGATAACCTGAACCTTCTCTACGTGGCCTTTACTCGTTCAATGAAAGAACTTTATGTTTTTGTGCCATTAAAGGAATCCGATAAAAATAATGCTAGCCAAACAACTAATTCCACATCAAGGCTATTATGGAGAGTATTGAATAGTTTACAGGACTTATCTATCCCTGAAAAACATTTTACAGATAGCGAGAAGGGTACGGAAACGTTTTGCTTTGGAGAAATCCATACAAAATCAGTAAAAGAAGTTGAAAAATATTCTGGTAATGTTTGGCTAATGGACACCTATCCTTCCGGCGAATCATTCAAAAGCATACGAATCAGATCCGATGCCGAAGAATTCTTTCTACCCTCTTGCTCAGAGAAGGCAATTTCTGCCGAGTATGGTATGCTAATGCACGAGCTTTTCTCACGTATTATCACCTTCGATGATATTGTAATTACTGTAAATCAAATGATTATTGAAGGAAAATTGAGTAATGATGTTAAATCCTTATTTATTGAGCGTATAAAAATTTTACTTAACGAACAACCATTCAAAGATTGGTTCTCAGGAAAATGGGAAACTAAAACTGAATCCTCAATTTTAACACCCTATCTATCGACATACCGCCCTGATAGAGTAATACTTATGGATGATTATACTGTAGTAGTCGATTTCAAATTCGGGATAAAATCATCTTCACATCAAATACAGGTGAAAGGGTATATGAACCTTCTTAAAGAAATGGGGCTGAATGCAGTTAAAGGTTACTTATGGTATGTCGATGAAAACCATTTAATTGAAGTTTAACATCGGGATATTTTTACTAAATACGTTAAAGTTATTGCCTTTTTTCGGGTTAATAATTTTTTTGTTATAAATTTGTTAGCATGGAAGGACTGTGTTCTTTTATTACTTGCTTAATATTCACACCATTACGCAACAACCCGATAAACCCGATTAGGTTCAAAACCTAAGAAACCAACAAAACCCAATGAAAGAATGTAGCTTCAGTTTTAATCTAGCCCATCGAAAAAGAAGGATTATTAAATATCTTTCCATATTTGTTGCTATAACTCCTCTTCTTTTTTGTGGCGTTTCAAGTGCTCAAGACACCGAATTGCGTGCTGCTTTCACCGATGCAGAGTACTACTTTCTCTATAACGATCACGCTGAGGCTCTGCCTCTATATATGAAAGTGTATGAGCATCAGCCCAATAATGCAAACATCAATTATCGAATAGGGCTATGTTACCTTAACTTACCCGGACAAAAGCACAAAGCCCTTGAGTTTTTGCAAGTGGCTATTCAGAATATCTCATCAACCTATCAGGAAGGTTCCTTTAGGGAAGACAAAGCCCCAATCAATGCTTTCTTCTATTTGGGCGAAGCCCATCGTATATGCGGTAATCTGGATAAAGCCATTGAGACCTACCAGATTTTCAGAGAAATGCTCGACACAAAGGATGTTTACAATCTCGACTTCGTTGACCATCAGATAAATGCTTGCAACCGAGCAAAAATCATGATGCAAAACCCACTTAGTATTAAGAAGCAAAAAATATCACTTTTCGATTCAGAAAAGTATATTTTTAGTCCCGTAGTTTCTGGAAACAGACAAACACTAGCATTCACAGTTCACGAAAAATTTTACGATGGTATCTTTATCTCTCAAAAAGACAGCAAAGGCAACTGGGGTACTCCCATAAATATTACACTTGAGCTGGGTGTTGAAGGCGAAGTTTTTACTACATCCTTAAGCCATGATGGGCTTCAGCTATTTCTTTTTAAGAATGATAAAGGTATTGGCAACATCTACAGTAGCATATTTATCAATGACAAATGGCAACCCGCACAGAAACTTAGCCGAAGAATTAGTACAAGAAACTGGGAAACATCCGCATCAATTTCCCCCGATGGGAATACTTTATTCTTCTCTAGTAATCGTAGGGGAAGCATAGGAGGGTTAGATATTTTCTACTCGAACAGGCTTCCCAATGGGGATTGGAGCGAACCCATAAATATTGGAGATGTAATTAATACTCCATACAATGAGGAGGCTCCATTCCTATCGAACGATGGCAATACCTTGTATTTTATTTCTCAGGGGCACAACAGTATTGGAGGGTACGACATTTTCTACTCCGAAAGAATTGGCGAAAATGAGTGGTCAACTCCTATCAATCTTGGATATCCAATAAATACCCCCGACGACGATTTATACTACTTTCCCCTCAACCCTCGAGAGGGTCTTATTGCTAGTGTCGAGAAAGATAACCCAAGTAGCAGGAATTTATATCACGTTACTATTGCCCCAACTTTTGAAACCGATTCCATTGAAATATTTGGAAACATTACTCTAGCTAATCGCTATGAGGTTGAAGGAAGGCTGTTTACAATTTCACTTATTGACGAAAAAAATCAAAAAATACTATTAACAACCCATCCCGAAGACATTACGGGTGCTTATAGAGTTGTAGCTAAGGCTGGCTCATATAACCTCAAGGTAAAGGGCGAAGGTTATACCGAAGAATCTGTTCCTCTATTCATTTCATCAAGCCAAAGTCAACCAATTCATGGTCTTGAAATTGTACTTACTCCCGAGACGGTAACTGCTGGCGAGTATGTTGTTATTCGTAGCATACTTTTCGATTTCGATCGCTCAGAACTAACTCGTGAAGCAACCTTTGAACTTGAGAAGGTTTTAACTATCATGGAAAAATACCCAACACTTACCATTGAGATTACTGGGCATACCGACAGCAAAGGTTCTGCTTCCTATAACTACAAACTTTCACAAAAACGAGCTCAGGCTGTTATTGATTATCTTACTAGTAAAGGGATTAGCGATAAACGCATGGTAGCACGTGCTGCCAGCGCATTCGAGAATGTTGCGGCCAACTTTAACCCCGATGGTACTGATAACCCAGCAGGAAGAAGGCTTAACCGACGAGCATCAATTACTATAATTCAATCTGACGAAAAGGTTTCCATTGAGGAAGACCTATCAATCCCTGAACATCTTAAGCCCCGTGAACAAACTTTTGTAATCCTGCTTGCTCCTATCAATACAAACATTTCTGCAAGCGAGCAGCAAAAGTTGGAAAGGTATTCAGAAATGAGGGTTACAAAACATTCTGGCACAAATAATAAGTTTGCTTTCTCTATTGGTTGCTTCGATCATAAATCGAAAGCAATTGACCTTCTTAACTTTGCAATTGACAATGGCTTTCCCAATGCAACTATTATTGGAGAAGTTGACCTACAAAGGGTTTTAGCACTACCCAACTCTACCAAGAAGTAATCGATTGTATAAACCTGGCACTACAAAAACCCGCTAAAGCCAAGAATTACAATTGTATGCAGAATAGTACACTGGAAAACACTCTGATTAAGCTGCGGGCACCAGAACCTACTGACCTGGAACTGCTTTATGCTTGGGAGAACAACGAGGAAAACTGGAAGGTTAGCAATACCGTTGCACCCTTCTCGAAGTACGTACTTAAGAAGTACATAGAAAGCTCGCACCTCGATATTTGGGAAACCAAACAGCTACGACTTATCATCGATGCAAAAACCCAAAGTTCGCTGATGCATATACCCATAGGCACCATTGACCTTTTTGATTTCGACCCTTTTCATCTTCGTGCTGGTGTGGGGATTTTAATTGCTAACAAGGAACATCGACAGAAAGGCTATGCTACTGAAGCCCTTAAACTGTTAACTCGATACTCCTTCGAGACTTTACAGCTTCACCAGCTCTACTGCAATATTTCCGCCAGCAATAGCATTAGTTTACAGCTATTTAAGAATTGTGGTTTTGAAACTATTGGCGTAAAGAAGGATTGGACCAAAACTATTCATGGCTGGGACAACGAAATCATTCTCCAACTGATTAATCCTTTGCATAACGTTTCAAACAGCTAGCTTATATTCTAAGCAAATCGTCCTGCTCAATTCTCAAAAAAAATTAGGGGCTGCTTATGAATAGATTCTCTTCCACTGCGAAGTTATGCTACTCTTTTAAACAGCCCCTAATTCAAATTAATTAATTAGAATTCTATCGTTTTATTACTTTCCTGAATATTTTTCCACCCTCATTCGACTGTATTTCAAGAAGGTATAAACCTGAAGGGAGCACCCTTGTGTTTAGCTCAAAGGTACTCTCACCGTTAAGCTCTGCAACATATAATTGCTGGCCCAATCCGTTAGAAAGAACCAGTCTTCTTACATTTACTGCATTCTCAATTCTTAACACATCGCCAAATGGATTTGGATAAACCAACACTTTAGACATCAAGTCTTTGCCTGCACTTGTTGGGGTGAGAATAATAGAAATGCTAACTGGTGCATTATCAATGCTAAATGAACCTTGGTAGGTTTGGAATTCATTTGCTTCAACTGTAAATGAGTAATCACCGGAAGGTAGCTGCTGACTAGCAATTCCACTAACATCTGTTGTCATAGCATCACTACCTGAAACAGAAATAGTTGCGCCAGCCACAGCTTCTTGCTGAGGATTTTTCACGTTGAAGGTAACTAAATACAACGTAACCTCAGGAGTTAGCGTAATATTCACGTCTTGGTCTTGGTTGGCAACAGTTATTTCACCTACACTTGTAACAAAGCCTGAAGCAACTATACTATACTGATAGGTTCCATTCTGTAACTGAACAGATGCAATACCACTAGAATTCGTAATAATGGTTGTTGAAAGCTCTGTGAATGTTATACTTGCATTTTCAACTGGCTGTCCATCAGCATCCTTAACGTTAAATGTAATCAGATAGTAACCTTCTGTTGAAACCATTTCAATGGTTATCGTTACATCGGCATCCTCAACAACGAAGCTTCCATTATAATTTAAATAACCATCGGCTGAAACGACAAAAGCATATGTTCCATTAGTCAGTTCAACCTCAGTCAATCCGTCAAAACCTGTAACCAAAGCTTCTTCCAGTCCATCGATAAAAATGACAGCACCTTCAATAGGCTCATCGTTTGTGCTTTGTACGATAAATGTAACCTGATAAGGTATCTCTTCATCAGATGGAATTAAGTTCACAGCAACACTTACGTTTGCATCGGATATCGTGAACTGTCCTTCGTGGTTATGATGTCCCTCGGCTGTTACCGAATACTGGTAAACACCGCTGGGAAGGCTATGCGATGCCTGTCCTGCATGGTTAGTATATAGAGTTTCAGCTTGACCAACGATTTGAATAGCAGCACCTTCAACCGCTACGCTGTGACTAGTTACAGTAAAATTAACAGAATAAGTAGGTTGCTGCGCCAACTCAATTAGAACATCATCAATAAGTACAACTCCCCATCTGTCAATGTTTAACTCCCCAATCCTGAAAGCAATATGCTTTTGATTTCCAGTGTATTGCTCGAAAGAGACTTCATACTCCTGCCATGCTTCGGTGAACGAAAGCAACTGCAATGGAGTAAAAGAACTGGGGTTATTGGGATTATCAACTGTGCCAATGGCAATAACGTTATTAAGCCCGTCGAGGAAGAAACCTTTAAATTTCAACCTAACGCTACTTAATGGGATCGAAACTTCAGGTGTAGAAAGATAAGCAACACTCATCTCGCTATGATACAAGGCAATACTGAACGGTGGTGAATATGATGACCATGACCCAGCACCTATGAAGTAATCCCAACCTTCACCATAAGCTCCCCAACATTCAGGAATATCATACATATATACGTTATCGAAATTTTCAAAGAATGGGAGAACCACAGCACCACAGCCTGTTGTGAAGGAATACCCGGTTGACCACTGGCTGGTTTCAGTATCGCTACATACAGAACGTACATAAAACTGGTAATTTGTGGAAGGATTTAACCCATCAAGTTCCAGAAACGTATTTGTGATGTTCTGCACCAAATTGCCTGACCCCGGAGTAAAGGGAGATATTCCCCACTCAAGATCCCATTTGTTTGCTGCACCCACATCGCTCCAACCGAGTACAGCAAATGTTGAAGATATGTCGCTTGCCCAAAGGTTGTAGGGTTCTGGGCACGATGGGATAAATTCCACTTCAAAATCGTCAATTAGAACTATACCAAATGAAGCAACGGATTGATCACCGAAGCGGAAGGCAATATTTCCGTTTGTTCCTGAGTATTGTGAAAGATAGAAAACCTGTTGACTCCATTCCATGTAGCTTTGAATTGCCAAACTACCAAGTAGTTCGAAGGTTTCAACATTCGATGGGTCGGTCATTATTCCAACTTGCAAAATGTTGTCTCCATCATAATGCAATGCCTTAAACTTAACCCTTAGCTGACTGTAGTCTTCCTGAAACTGAGGACCAACCAAATACACTTCATTGAAATAATCGTAAAGGAGGACAATACTATTGGGGCTTGAATTGGAAAAATAATTATTTGTTTCACAAAGGTTGTTTCCTCCAAAAGTAATTGGTTGCCAACATGCTGGCAGTTCGGGAGGGTTCACCCCGTCGAAATTCTCCGAATAAGGAATTGCAATTGGTTCGCACTGAGTTGTAAACTTTAAACGATTCGACCAAATGCTAATATCCTCATCACTACAAACTGAACGTACTCTAAACTGATAAACAGTACCTGATTCTAATCCTGTAAGGATGTAGGGTTTTGTTGTTATCCCTTCGATAACGATTCCCTCTCCTCCTTCAAACCCAAATTCTCCATACTCAATGTCCCAGGTGCTAGCACTGCCCTGCTCAGACCAGTTTAGCATAGCTGTATTTGTTGTAATATTGCTTGCTGTTAGGTTCTTAGGCCTTGGACATGTTGGTGGAGTACAATTAGCCATGTCGGTGTAAACTACTGTTCCAACATAACCCCATCCTAATGGCACAGAGAAGTATAGTTGATCGTTGAATGGATCGATTATTTCGAGACCAACCTCTTCAGGATAGTAACCCCCTTCAGCCCAAAACACCTCAAAATCAAGTCCTTCGTTAAGCATTACTTGTTGCACGAAAACATTACCATTCCAAAAATTCTCACCTAAGGTAGCCACTACCTCACCATTCTGTAAAACCAGCATCAAGGATTCATTCCATCCATCTCCGTAGGTATCGTGCAAAATAAAAGTATAAAAGCACTCCCCCTCATTGTAGGTCCTAAAGGAGAAAGGTATCGACCAATTTCCAATTACTCCCTCATCGCAAACCGATCTAACGTAAAACTGATAATCGGTGCCTGGCTCCAAGTTTGCTAAATGGATGAATGGCTCACTAACATTTGAAATAAGGTTTCCTTCCCCATGCAGGAATCCCTCAACACCCCATTCAACCTCCCATTGCGTAGCCTCTCCAAATGGACTCCACTGAAGGGTAACAGTGCTGTATGATAAATTGCTAATACTAAGTTGGTAGGGTGATGGGCAATCGGACTGAGTATCAACAAAAATATCGTCAACCAGAACAGCACCCCAATAATTACTATCATCATACATAAATCTGAAAGCAATATGACCAAATGGACCTGAATAACTGGCAAAACTTACCGAGTAGTTGCTCCAATTTGTTTCTAAGGTAATGCTTTCAACTGGAATAAACGAGGACTCATCGCTGGTATTGGTAAGCACACCTACCTCAAGAACATTCTTACCACTCCACCATAACCCAGAAAAGTAAAGGTTCAAATTGCTAACATCCTCAGAAAACTGTGGTAATGCAAGTAATGCGGTGCTAGTCTCCTCAAAAACAAGAACAACGCTATTTGGATTGGAGAAAGAAACATAGTCAGTAGTTTCAATCAAGCCCCACATACCTCCAAATACTGGAGTCCAACACATTGGAAGGGTTGGCGTTGTTGTGTTATCAAAATTCTCGAAGAAAGGAACTGTAAATGGTTCGCATAGCGTTGTGAATGGAAATTTGTTTGTCCATGCACTCATATCCTCTTGACTACAAACTGCTCGAACCCTGAATTCGTAATGCGTAGCTGCATCTAAACCTGTTAATGAGTATTGTGTAGCACTGTGACCATAAATCATGGTACCAGTACCAGGGGTGAACCCAGATATACCCCACTCAATATCCCAGGTTGTTGCACCTCCTACTTCAACCCACTCCAAATCAACTGAGTTGGAGGTAATGTTTGATACCCCAAGGCTTATTGGTCGTGGACAAGTAGGTGGAGTACAGAAAGCCGTTTCAGAGAAAATCACCTGTCCAATAAGATTCATATCAACTGGAACCTGAATATAAATCTGCTCCCCAAAGGCATCAAGTATCTCAAGTCCAACCTCATCTGGATACTCTCCTCCCTCAGACCAAAATACCTGAAAATCTTGATTATGGTTTAGGGTTACCATCTGGGAATAAAAACTTCCGTATTCAAATTCAGGCCCAAGAACAGCAACAAGCTGCTCATCTTGGATTACCAGCATTATTGCATCATTCCATCCATCACCCCATAAATCGATTAGATTGAAAGTGTATGCACATTGACCATCCTTGCTAACAGAGGGAGTAATACTGTTTGTTTTTGTAGGAAAAGTTGTTTTGTTCTCCCAAGATGCTTTTACAGAACTCGCTTTCTTATTAATCTTAATCTTTTCACCTTGCTTAATCAAATACTTCGATGCATTTGATTGTTGAGTTGAATTTTCTCCCTTAAATTCATCAACCTTAACAGCCTTCATTCTAAACACATTAGTTGATGCTTTTTCATCTCTATCCTTATACGGATGTGTTGAATTATTAGATAATTGCCCAAAAGAACTCACTCCTACAATACATAGTAGGAAAACAAAAAATAATAGTTTTCTCATAAATTTCGATTTAAATTTTGAAATTGTGGTTGATAACATTCAATAATTCAAAGCGAATTTACATATAGTTTTCATTCGAAAAAAAAACTTCACCCAATTTAACAAATGAATCAATTTTGATAGAAAAATATGTAGATAAAACTTTTTTAAACAGAAAGTTCTGAAAAATTTGGAATACTTTTTTGCATAACAAATTTCTTCTTATCAAATTCAATCTTCCAGCAGTAATGGTTAATACCATTAGTAATTATTAGAATCTTTGCCCTAAGAATAATGTTATACCTGGCAACCTGTTCAATAACTGTTTGTGAAAGTTCTATCGCAGTTGCCTTACATTCAACAACAACTATAGGCTTTCCCTCCCTTCCAAATGCAACGATGTCGGCACGTTGCTGCATATCATTAACCATTAATGGGTACTCAACAGCAAGTAAACTCAAGGGATACTTCTTGTGAACATGCAGATAGTTAATAAAATGCTGCCTAACCCACTCTTCAGGAGTGAGAGCTACATACTTCTTCCTACATGGATCAAAAATCTTTTGTCCATCCTCAAATTGCCTTACTTTGTAATCATAAGTAGGGAGGTTTAACTCTTGAAACATTTCATATACTTTTCACAAAGATTGCAATTGTTATCCATTATCCCAACAAAAACCTCAATCAGATTGTATCAT
>CAYZSD010000123.1:0-10567 GCA_964481075.1 uncultured Rikenellaceae bacterium
CAATTTCGAGCGGAACGCTTACGCCTTTCCGAGACGATAAATCGAAGGTAAACGTTGGCGGCATTGCCATCCCAATCATCGATGGGTTGGGGTGACAGGCCAGCGAGGCATTGCCAGTGTTGATCATGCACAGGAAACCCTTATCGAACTCAGTTCCCTCAATGGTTTTTTGGAATCGGATTCGAACAGTATCCAGCAAGATTCCCATTTGAACTTCATTCTCAAGGAGCTTAGCCATGCTTTTGGCGTGGCGTTTATTCACGTCAATTTGTATATCAACGTAGTTTTTCTCGATATAGGTTAACGAAAGGTTTATCCCAATAAATCCAATAATAAATACCGTTAAGCCTACGCCGAAAAAGGTAAGGAGGTATGGTTGCCGCTTCATTTTCATACAATTTATCTTTTCAAAAATAATAAATTCTTCACAGGATTGAAGGAAATTAGAAAAAAAAGGGGAGAACCCCATGGAACTCCCCTTAATGCAAAATTATCTTTGAATTACTTCACCTCTATCATTCGGGCAGGTTTTGGCTTAGCCTCCTCCTTCTTGGGAATTGAAACCCTAAGGATGCCATTGTTATACTTGGCTGAAATTTTGTCCGCCTCAACAGTGCTTGGCAGCGTGAATGAACGGCTGAACGACTGGTAGCTGAACTCCCTACGGGTGAACTGCTGTCCCTCCTTGGTCTCATTCTCCACCTTCTTCTCGGAAGAGATGGTTAGTAAACTCTTGTCGAGTTCCACTTTAAAGTCGCCCTTCTCTAAGCCAGGTGCGGCTAGCTCCACCTCAAAACCGTTGTCATCCTCTTTGATATTTACCGATGGCAGCGTGGTGTTGGTGGATGAAAAGTTCCGACTGTTAAAGTCCATCCAATCGCGGCCAAAGAAATCATTAAATAGGCTTGGCCACATTGGGAAATCATCAGTTCTACGTACTAGTGACATAATGACCTCCTTTTTTAATGATTAGACATTATCAACAAAGCAACACGTAAAAAACCTTACAAAGAGCGCACTATAAAACCTCTATCTGACGGGCAGGTTTTGGTTTTGCCTCTTCCTTCTTGGGGATTGATACCCTTAGGATACCATTCTCATACTTGGCAGCAATCTTATTGCCATCAACAATGTTGGGCAATGTGAATGAACGGCTAAACGATTGGTAGCTGAACTCCCTGCGGGTGAAGCGCTGACCCTCTTTGGTTTCGCTCTCAACCTGCTTGTCCGATGAGATGGTTAGAACATTCTTGTCGAGATCAATCTTAAAATCGCCCTTTTCAAAACCTGGGGCTGCAAGTTCCACCTCAAAACCGTTCACATCCTCCTTAATATTTACCGAAGGTAATGTGGTATTGGTGTTTGAGTAGTTACGGTTCGACCAGTCCGACATCTCATCATCGAGGAAACGGTCAATTAATCTTGGATACACATTCGAAAATCTTAGCAGTGTCATGGTTAAATCCTCCATATTTTAGTTTGACTTTAGTTTTTCTATTATGAGGATTTTCAAAACAGATACCAAAAAAAATCATGATTTATTAAAACAAACTAAAACATTGATAATCAATTCTTATTTTTATGATGATAAATTACAAGCATCAATGAAGTGTGTCAATATGGCGCTTTTTTTTGCGACAAAGCGACAATGTGTCGCATTTTGTGTGATTAAGCTGATTTTTTCAAATACTGCGGTTAATAAAAATACCATCTCGCAAAGAGTCTAAAGAGCTCTAATCGAGGAGTCAAATGATGTTCTGGCAGTTTTCTTTGGTTAGCTTTCATTCTCAAAATTTCTTACATTAGGGTGATAATCCAATTCAATATATTGATAATAATGGACTATATTAATTCTATGATTTGATGACTAAACGATTACCATAGTTCAATCATACAATATATCGTTACTTTTTAATACTTTTGTTATTGTTAGTGCAATGAGTTTTCCGACAGTTTTTTTATACTTTCTATGATATCAAGGTATAGCATCGCCGTTTTACCCTTTGTGAATATTAGCCCCGATAGGGACAATGAGTACTTTAGCGATGGCGTTACCGAGGAGATTATTAATGCCCTTTGCCGTTACGAGGAGCTACACGTAACTTCCCGCACTTCATCCTTCGCCTTTAAGAACCAGAATACTGATATCCGGGAGATCGGTAAAAAGTTGAATGTATTTTATCTTTTAGAAGGCAGCATTCGCCGTGCCGGCGAAATGGTTCGAATTACAGCCCAGCTTATCAAGTCTGAGGATGGATTTCACATGTGGTCAGAAACTTGGGATAGGGAGTTGAAGAATATCTTCATCCTACAAGATGAAATTGCCCGAATCATTGCCGAGAGGATAAATAGAAAAATAAAATCACCAGTTGTACACTCTGAAGCCATTATAGAAAATACCGATGCTCTTGACCACTACCTAAAGGGTCAGTACCTACTCAACAAGTTTATAATAAGCAACCAGCAAGACATTATTTGGCACTTTGAGCAAGCTATAGCCATCGACCCAAATTTTGAGAAGGCATACATCGGTCTGTGCAATGCATATACCTGGCTTAGCTCCGTTGGGGCATACGATCCTATTGACGGCAATTATAAGATAGAGGAAAACCTTCGTAAGCTTATGCGGCTAAACCCCAACACGCCGGAAATATACATGCTCATCGCAGGTAAGAATTTCTGGTTGGAATGGAACTTCATTTTGGCTCTAGAGAATATTAACCAGGCAATTGAACTAAAACCTAACAATGCAGAGGCCTACGTACAGAAGGGATTGATTTTTATGGCAATTGGGCGTATTGATGAGGCTTTCGATTCGCTTTACCATTCCCAGCGACTCAACCCATACGATGAGGTTACTGAGTATTGTATAGGGTTTCTTCACTCGCTTCTGAACGAGAATGAGAAGGCTATGGAGCTGGTGAAAAGAAGTTTCAACACTCTTTCACTCTGGGATGCACACTTCTTCCTTAGCGTTGAGACCCTTTGTAAGTTGAATCGGTTTGATGAATCGTGGGAAATTATTTCTGAAAAAGAGAAGCTGGAGAATTTTTCATACCTAATGCCCTATATCAAAGGGTTATACTATTCTATCAGGGGAGATAAAAATAATACGCTTAACGAGATTGAGTTACTGGAAAGCGAACTGAAGGATAACACCCAGATGGGAATGCCGTTCTACTACTACCTTTGTAAGATTTATATTAACCTAAACGACAGGGAGAAGGCCCTAGAATACTTCGAACAGGGGATGCAATTCAGGGCTTCGCCTTTGCTCTTTGCAAAAATTGACTGTGCATTTGATACACTTCGTGATGAAACCCAACTCCAAAAGGCTCTATTGAGCCTGAATTTTGACAATCAGGATTCTTCTTCCAAGAAACCCAAGTACAAACGCACAGTTTTTACCCAGCAACAAGGCAAAGAGATAGAGAGCAGGCTTACCCTGATGATGGAGAAGGAAAAGCCCTTCCTAAACTCACGTCTCAGTTCTCCCGATTTAGCTGAGCTTGTTGACATTACCACCAATCAACTCTCGCAGTTCCTCAACGAGCATCTGAACAAGAACTTTTACGATTACGTAAATTCTTTTCGACTAAAAGAATTCTTGCATCTCAGCAAGAATCCTAAGTACTCGCACCTATCCATACTTGGTTTGGCGTACGAGTGTGGTTTTAACTCCAAAACTACATTCAACGCATTCTTTAAAAGGGAGATGGGGGTAACGCCTAGTGAGTATTTTAAGAAAAGTGAACTTCAAATGAGAGATATTCTGTGAAATTGTTGAAAGATAGATATGACTGAAAACCTAAAAGACTTTGTTGACCACTACGTAAAGCTTAGCGATGCCGAGATGGAGGCATTTATTAACGCATCAACCATAAAGAAAATAAGAAAGAAGGAGTTGCTAGTGAAGGAGGGTGAAGCTTGCACGTTTATTGGGTTTTTCATCGAGGGCTATTTTCGTTTTTATTATTCCGATTCGAATGGCAATGAGGTAACTACTGATTTTCACTTTGCGCCAGGCTTCATAACCTCTTTCACCAGTTTTCTCACTCAAAGCCCATCGCGAACCAATGTGCAGGCAATGGAGGATATGGATATTATTCAGATTAGTAAAGCAAAACTTTATGATCTTTACAATAAGCATCATATTATTGAACGGTTAGGCCGAATAATGGCTGAGCACGTTTTTATTACATCCGAGACCCACCTGCTGATGATTCTCAGTCAAACAGCTGAAACGCGCTATAGAATCCTCCTCGACAAGTATCCCAATTTTGTGAATAGCATACCCCTACAGTACATTGCCTCGTATCTTGGTATCACACAAGAAACTCTCAGTAGGATGCGAAAAGCTATCCATTAGCTTTTTTTGATATTTATCAAAAACATCCTCCTTTCACGGTCATACTTTTGTCCAGATAATTAATCGGTACATGTATGAAAACAAAACTATTCACACTATTAATTGTAACCATTATGTTAATAAATTGCACTACAACCCGTAAGAGTTTAACCTCAAAAAAGGATATAAACTCTGATATTGAACGGATTATTTACTACGCATCGCTTGCTGGCAGTACGCACAACACCCAACCCTGGCTTGTTGATATCCTAAGCGACACCCTACTGCTGGTAAGAGCCGACTTCACTCGAAAGCTACATGTAGTTGACCCCTCAGCACGAGGAATATACATTTCTCTTGGGGCTTTTATTGAGAACCAATGTATTGCATCGGAGTACTATGGCTACTTACCAAGCGTTTACCTAACCGCAAATTCCAGTAAGGACAACCTTGTTGCTGAGGTATGCCTGAAGGCTCAGAAGCGAATTCCGCACAACATCTCTAAACTTGAAAGCCGCACTACCCTTCGGATTCCTTTTAAAACCGATGGAATAATCGAAGAGCACATCAATATCATTACCGGTGGGAACACAGAAAACCTCCATTACTTCCCAGCAAACAGCCTAGTTGGACAGTTCATATCAAAAACAACCATTGAAGCCTATACCCAACAGGCAAACCGAGAGGATGCCAAGGAGGAGCTGGCCAATTGGATACGTTTCTCGAATAAAGATGTGAAAACAAAGCGTGACGGGCTAACTACATCTGGAATGGGCATTAAAGGCGTTGGAGGGTTTATGGTTAGCCGTTTCTTTAACCCCAACGATTCGAAAAAGAAAACATTTGTTGATACAGGGGTAAATAAAACTGTATCGCAAGCCCAGGGCTGCGGCGGATGGCTGGTAATTACTCAACCCGGCAATACACCTGAAGATTGGATGAATAGTGGTAGGCTATACCAACGTTCGCATTTGGAGTGCAAAGATCTAATGATAGGATTCCACCCCATGAATCAAATGATTGAGGAACCAAATTTTGAGGGCATTGTGAATGAAACCCTTGGATTAAACCAACCCATTCACCTTGTGGCACGGATTGGCTATGTGGACACCCACCCACAGGCTGTTAGCGTTCGACGAGAGATATACAGTTTTATACGGGATTTGAGAAAATAAAGAAGTAAGTTCTCTTACTCATACCTTAGATTATCAACAGGATTTGTTTTGATTGCTTTTAAAACCTGCGAAGAAATGGTTAAACCTGCAACAATAAAAACTATGAGGATAGGAAGAAAAAATAATGAAATCTCGATATTCATTCTGCTGGCAAAGGAATTTAACCATTGATTTATGCCATAATACATAAGAGGAACTGCAATGATAAATGCGATGATCAATAATAAAAAGAATTCTTTGGCAAAAATGTAAAGTATAGCGGCAGTATTGGCGCCCATAACCGTCCTCAGGCTTATCTCCTTAACGCGCTGGCTCACCATGAATGAGAAGAGGCCAAGAATTCCAAGTGCTGTAATAATAATTGCGAGAATCGAGAATATTGTAAGAACTTTGCTTAAAGCAATATCATCGTTGTATTGCCTGCCATAATACTCATCAATCCAGAAGTATTCAAAGGGATTTCCTGGGAAATAGCCATCGTACATTTTCTTTACCAATGGCATCACATCGAGGGAGTTACTGTGCTTCAATTTTAGTACGAACATACCCCTGCTGCCCCTTCCGTATGGCATAAGCCGATAGATATGAGGCTCAAACGCTGCCTTTGGCGATTGCTGATGGTAATCCTTTACAACGCCCACTATGGTGTAAATGATTCCCCAGTAATCGACCTGTGTCCCAATAGCCGACTTGTCGTCGGCAAATCCCATCCATTTAACGGCTGTTTGGTTGAGAATTAACCCAAGCGAATCGGAGGGAAAATCCTTTGAGAAATTTCGACCCTCAACCACGGTAATCCCAAAAAGATCTACAAAATCGTAATCGATCCCCACAATCTGGTAGTTCTTGCTCTCGTCGCTTCCCACAGGGTGAATACCGCCAGCATCCCAGTAAATCTGCTTCCCAGGAACCTCAGTCACCACTGTCATTCCCAGTATGTCAGGGATTTTTGGTATTTCTTCCTTAAATGTGTTTAAACGGCTGTGATAATTCGTTGGCAATGCTCGAGGGGCTCTTATGGCTACCAAACCATCAATATTAAAGCCTAAGCCCTTGTCTTTCATAAAATCGATCTGCCTGAAAATGGCAAAAGTACCAGAAAGCAGCGCTATTGCGAGTATAAACTGAATAACAACCAAAGTTTTACGGATAAGAACTCCTTTCTGATTGCTCAGTAATTTTCCCTTAAGCACCTGCATGGGCTGAAACGAAGAAAGGATCGTTACAGGATACCCACCAGCAATAAAAACACCTGAAAAGAACAAAATTGAAAGGTTGAACCATGAGAAACTCTGCTCCATAATCCTTTCACCAAGGTTAACACCAACAATATTCTGGAAGTAAGGCTGCAGAAACTCAATCAGGATAATCGATATGGCAATTGCAGAGAAATTGATAATTGCCACCTCTACAAAGAATTGCAGAATAACCTGAAGTCGGGTTGCACCAATAACTTTCCTCAAACCCACCTCTTTCGAACGGGTAAGTGATTGTGCAGTAGAGAGATTGATATAGTTAATCCAGGCGATTATCACAATGAGAATGGCAATGGCAATGAGGATGTCGAGGGTTTGTTTACTGCCATTGACCTCAAACTCCTGCTGAAAATGGGAATGTAGATGGATATCAGCCAAAGGCTGAATGGGAAGGGACATGGATAGCTTGTAATTTCTGAGAATCTCGCCAAACTCCTTTTCGGCAATTTGATTCAATTTAATCTTAAACTGCTCAATATCTGTCCCTTGCTTAAAAAGGACGTAGGTATATGCCCCAGAATGACCCCATGCTTCATCGTAATCGTTGCCAACAAGCTGCAACAGATTTGCCCAGGGCAAAACAATATCCATTCGAACGTGCGAGTTGTGAGGGAAATCCTCAAAAACTCCCGTGATCTGACATTCCATTTTATTATCGATACTAATGGATTTGCCAATGGGATTCTCCTCTCCAAAGTACTTTTCGGCGGTTGTTTTTGAGAGAAATGCGCTATTAGGCGAAGCAATACCGGTTTTCGAATCCCCCTGGATAAATGGAAAGTTAAAAACTTCAAAGAACTCCTGCTCGGCGTAGAATAGTTTTTCTTCCAGAAACTTTTTCTCCCTGAAGGAAACATTAGCAGGGAATTTCCCGATGCGGGCAACATGCTCAACTTCGGGGAACAAAGTACGAATCCTCAACCCTACTGGAGGAGCACATGATGCGAAACGCACCGACTCGCCATCCTCGCTGTAGCGTTCGTACCTAATCCTGTAGATCCTGTCGTGGTTGGCGTGAAATCTGTCGTAGCTCCTTTCAAAGCGAACGTAGTTGAGTACCACCAAACATATAGTTATTCCAAGGGCTAGCCCCAACGTATTTGTTATTGAAAAAACCTTGGTTTTTGATATGCTTCGAATGGCAATTGTGAGATACTGCTTTAGCATATAAACTGCTGATTTTAAGATATTAGATGCACTTAAAACAAAAAGGTTTACTGCTACTTATAATAAACTTTCTTTCCACAGTAACTTAGGAATCAAAATGTTTTAATTCATTCTCTTTACCAAAGGATGGAGAAGCAAAATCCAAATGCCCGAACCTAAATACGAGATAATTGTCCCAAGCGTAACCCCAATTGTTGGATAGGTTAGCTTCACCAAAAGAGCATAAACAATAATATTGGTAAGCGATAGCACTAGCACTTTCCCGGTTGCCATGGCAAATTCACGACCCTGATTGATGGAAAGGATTATCAAGGTTGACAAAAGCATGGCAGGAAATGTGGAGAATATCCCTGTGAAAAAAGGGTTGCTGTACTTTGAGATAACCACAATTGTGGCAACAATAAACCCACCAAAAGCCGTACGAAAAATGATCTGCCCAACCGAATACTTTTTTCTGCTATTCTGTTTTGATGGGATTTTAACAACCCTCTCGACAAACCATACCGTTAGAAGTGTTACCAAAATAAATAATATGATATTGATTGTGAGATTATTTAGATCAACCTTAGCCAAAAGAAATGCGAGAACAAACCATATAACTAACGAAACAACAACTGAAATAGCCAGATTATACCGCAGTAGGATAATAAAGATCACCAGAAAGAATGAATCGATGATCAGGCCAATTGGGATACCGGGCACCAAATCGGTAAGGTAGCCAATATCGTTTACTAAGTATATAAATATCAAGCTGATGAGGATGTTTGAAGGTAGGTTTGCGATTAGCCCGCCAATTTTGCTGCCAAACCTTTCGGCCAAAATGGTTGATAGCGCAATCCATATACCAGCAATGAAAAATGAGAGTACTACCCTGATTACAAAAACGTTGTACATGGATTTTGAAAGGCAAAAGGGTTTGAAAAATGATAGTAAAGGTAATTAGAAACAGTGAAAAAATATGATTTTAAAGATATCACACTTAATACCCATGCCAGATTTTCTGTCGCAATAACGTGTCGAATTGTTCAACTTTTATGATTGGTGTAAAAGCGGATAATTTTTCAAATAAAAGTGTTCAGAATCCGTCACATGGTATCGAAAATTGATCAATTTATTATGTTATTTAAAATCAAGAAAAATACATAATTACCTGAATAACAATAACATTTAACAACAGGTTTGTAATTTGTACAAAGTGAACTGAAATGTACCATTGAATTCAGTAAATATAATTGTGAATTGTTATAAATTGCAGAATCATGATCTCAAACTATCTAAAAATTGCATTCAGAAACCTTTTCCGCCACAAGTGGAACAGTTTGTTTAACATTCTTGGACTATCGGTAGCAATAGCATGCTGCGTTTACATATTCTATCTGCTTCATTTTGAGAGTACATACGACAGATATCATAAAGATGTTGACAGGATTTTCAGATTAGTTCAGAACGAAAAATCACCCGGAAGAGAAATTGATTTTGCCTGCATTCCCCAAAAGTACGGTTATTACATAAAACTAAACTTTGACGAGGTTGAGAATTTGGCAAGGTTTCGACCTGCCCGACCTTTGCCGGTTTCATATAAAGATCAAAAGTTTATTGAAGATATTCAATACGTAGAAAACGATGTTTTCAAAATCTTTTCAATACCCATCCTATTTGGAGATTCTGAAACTGCACTCGAGAAACCCTACACGGCGGTTATAAACCAAATAATTGCCAAAAAATATTTTGGTGACGAAGACCCAATAGGCAAACTAATTAGGGTTGATTCTTCATTCTTCGAGGTTACGGCGGTAATGAAAGATTATCCTTGGAACACGCGGGTAAAATGTAACATTATGCTATCATGGATTACCGGAAATCCCGATCAGGCAACCGACTGGCGGACTGGTGGATATCTACAGACTTTTATTAAACTCAGAGAAGGAGTAAACCCAAAGGTAGTTGAGGAGAAATTAAAAAATGTTCCGCATATTGTTGAAGACGAAGAACTTAACCGTCAAGGCAAAGCAAGTATAATTCATATGCAACCTCTAAAGGATATCCATTTTGATAATTCGGTTCAATTTACTTGGGATACCGAAAAACCAGCTAATATGACTTTTATTTACATACTTTTTGTTACAGGTATTTTCATACTCACTATAGCGGCACTTAATTTCATCAACCTATCCACAGCGAAATATGCAACCAGAACCAAAGAGGTTGCGGTTCGAAAAACGGTTGGAGCAACTCGCAAACAGCTTATCTATCAATTTATTGGCGAGAGCACTTTGCTGGTCTTTATATCGCATATTTTTGGAATGTTTATCATTGAGCTTTTACTGAATTGGCTAAATGGTATTACTCAGGTTCATTTCAGCATTGATTACACTTTTTGGCAACTATGGGTTTTGATTTTTGGTATTATTGTAGTTATTGGTTTTTTTGCCGGAAGTTACCCTGCATTTGTTCTCTCATTTTATAGTCCTACTCGATTATCTTCTAATGCTTTACTTACCAAAAAGGGGAATTCAATTCGAAAAATACTTGTAATCTTTCAGTTTACGCTTACAATTTCACTTATCCTTGGAACCGTATTTATATACAAGCAGGTATTGTTTATGAAAAATGCTCCATTG
>CAYZSD010000124.1:0-10493 GCA_964481075.1 uncultured Rikenellaceae bacterium
CCAATTTCCACCAGTTAATACAATATTGTAGAATTCTCTCACTGGCCCGGTAAAGCGTTCCTCTTTAGCGGCTGTATAATCGGCTCTGGTTACGTTATGTGAAGGGAATGTTATAGTGTTTTCTGTTGTATTTACTCCTGAAGGCTCCCATATCCTTGTACTAACCTCAACTCGACCAGGAATATACAATCCCTCATCGCCATCAACATCATTTTCATCGTATGTGAGTAACCAGGAAGCCTGTGGTACATCGTCAAAACCATCCTGACGAACCTTCCAGTAGTATTGAAGAGCATCGCCTGGATTATCCTGGCTAAGGGTTGGAAGTTCAATAGCAACTGGATTTAACTGAATATAGCCATCGTCGATGAAACCTGAAACAGACGCAACTGCTGGGGTAAAGCGGTTAATTCCATCCTTTCGGGTTGAAACTGGGAATAGGTAGTTTCCATTTCCGTTTACAAAAAGTTCTAACCCACCATCAGAGGCATTACCTGCTGTAAAGAAGAGAGTTTGGCTTGAGTATGAAGAGGAAGTATTGGGTGAAAGGCTTCCGTTTATTCTTAACTTGTATGTGTCGAGGTTTAGCGGACCAGAAGTCATGGTCATAACTCCATTAACAGTTTGATTTGCTGTTAGTGTCGATATTATGTCAACCGCTTCATTGAGTTCAAGATTTTCAAACTGCCCTAAGCCATTTCCACCAATTTCCCGGTTAGTAAGACCAGAGGCCATTCTAATCTTTCCCGTTCCAACGTGAGTTGAGGAGTTGTAAATACTTCCCATTGCTGTAATGGTCTTTCCACCATCATTAAAAGTTCCGTTAGAAATAGTTAAATCAGCACGAACAGTGATACTGCCATTTGAACCATCCATTGTAAGGGAGGCATTTGGCTTATTGACAGTTAGGGAGTATATATTGCTGGTAATTGTTCCATTAACTGTGAAAGCTTTGTCCTCTTCGCCTGAGAATATTGTAACATTCTGCTGTGGGTTGTAAGTTGAGTTGGCTCCTATTATGAAATCACCATTAACAGTCAGATTATAGTTATTGGTATTGGCATTTATTGCGCCATAATTTGTGAGAACTAGGTCTCCATTGATTCTAATATTTGAAAGCAGTCTAGCTGTATTTCCAGTTGAAGCATTGCGATTAATACTTATTGAAGGCAACCACCCATTTAAACAGTAAAAATCATAAGGGGTGTTTCTAATAACCTCAACATTAATTTCCCCACCCGTTGAAGTAATGTTATTGGAAGAAGAGTTGATCCTTACTACGCTAGAGCCACCTCCACCGCTTGTATTGTAAATATTAACCTCTCCCCCATTAAAAAAAACCATATTATTTGTTGATGCCATATAAAGTGTTCCATTACCATCAAGACGGTAAGCGCTATGTGTTGTATTAATTGTAGGAGTTCGAAGCTGTTCGAAATTACTAATGGTAGAAGTATTATATTGAAACCCACCAAGCATTTCAATTTCACCACCATTCACGGCTAAGAGAGCATTACCTGTTCCTCCGCTTCTAATTTGTCTTGTGCTTAGTTTACCTCCGTTCATAATTAGCTCACCTCCAGATGTACCTGGGTAAATAATTCCTCCAGACATTCGGGTTGAGAGGTAACCATCATTTATCTCGAGTTTACCGTAAAGCCTAAGTTCCTCTGCCCTGCTTAATGCCAGGTTGTGGAAAACTCCAGTTGATGACAAGTTCCAAACGGCTGTTACCTCGTTGTTGCCATCGGCAGTAATTAAAACGGTTACATCCCTGTCATCGAGAATAAGAGCGGCGTTGGCTGGGATATACCACGATGATTGGAGTGCAAGAGAGCCTCCTTCAGTGAGTGATGGTATGGTTGTCATACCTTTCAATCGAAGAGTTCCGTTCCTAATCCAAAGAGCTTTTCGTAGTTCTGGGTTTGCATTGTCAGCAGGTACTGAATAGGAGTTACAACCAAAAAGCCTAAATCGCTCTGGTGCTGAGGTATTTATAATATGCTCAACTGAAGGACCATTTCCTTTATCAATAATAAGATTGTAAAAGTCGGTTGTTCCATTACAAATTATCTCGGTACTATTTGTACCATGAAATCGGACAGTAGCAGCACCTCTTGTTGAAAGACTTGAAAAGTCGAAGCTATTGATATCGTTGCTGACAAACCTAACACTTCCCCCGTTATTTTGAAGGCTTCCTTCAATATTAATTAAGTGGTAAATATCATAATACCGTGGAACAGGTCTGCCCGGTGTAGTTCCCGTAGGGGGTAGTGTTCCATTGTTGGTTGAGGCAGTTCCAATTATTATTGAACCCTCCTCGTCAACAATTACATCTCCCGAAATATCAATGGTTAACGTACTATAAATGGTACTTGTTGGGTCGTCAGAAAAAATCTGAAAAACTCCTTTATCAATCTTAAGGTCATTGTAAACCAAAAGATTATTTAAAAGAATTGCTTTATTTGATGCGTTTGGAAGATTGATGGTAAGGTTGTTGTAGTATGCCTGATTGTTAAGGTTGAATGAAACATCGGGAACATTATATTCAACTGTTCCTCCCTCGGGCTCTACAATCTTATTGAGTGCAACCTGTGGCATTTGGTTGGTAGCTAACTTTAGTGTACCTTTTCCATCGAGAATTGAGACAACCTCATTAAAAGCAAAGGCTCCTAAGTCAAGAATTCCTCCTTCGTTGACTTCAATTATTAAGCCCCTTGTATCAAGATCTTGTGTGAGTTCAACAGTTTTACCCGACAGAATCACAACGTTGTCAGAATTAACAGGTACTCTTGGGTTTTCCAGAAGTTGGCCCGATGGGTCAGTGGTCCAGGTGTCAGGGTCATTCCAATCGCCATCCTTGTATGAATATAACGTTTCTCTAATCGTTTCTTCATCATAAGAAGTCCAAACTCCTGTTAAAGGCAATGCGTTTGGAGCTAGCATGGTATTTGCTGCAATTGATGAGCCTGCCTGCTCAACAAATTCAGAGCCATTCCAACGGTAAACCTTAAACTTGGTATCATCACCAATCACATCGAGGGGCGAAAACTGGAAGTTTGCGTTAGCAGCTGTAATGCTTGTAATATTTGTGGTATTTATATCCCAATAGCGTAGAAGAGCATCGTAGGTGTAGGGTATGCTCGGATGGCGTTCGGGAATGGTTTTAACACCTAAACTTCTTGTTCCTGTACCAGTAAAGGTTATACTATTGATAGTAAATGGAGCATACCTACCGTTGGAACCGATTGGGTATAAACCCTGAATATTTACTGAAGAATTGTTGCTTGACTGCCTTACAAGCCTACCACTCCCATTTGTTTCAACCATGTTTGTGTTAGAAAAACTACCAGTGACGGTTGTCAGATTTGTAGCATCTGAGTACAAGTTTAAATCAAAGTCTTCGAGTCGTATTATCCCTGAAGTAATTCGCAACTCTTTACGAAGTTGAACACTACCCTCCAGAAATTTTGTTGAACCACCAGCAATCTCTAGAATACCATACCAGTCGCCTCCAGTTGGGGCAAATATTTGTTGAATTCCGGTTGATGCGTAGGTAACTATGCTATTGATTGCATTTGAGAAGCGATTTGCTTGGTTAGAAGCTCCCCAAAGAACAAGCTCATGGGTAAGAGCATCGCCTGTTGAAGCCATATTGATTCTACCCCCTGAAGCATACAGATCACCATAAATTGTTACAGTTCTCTTCACAGCATCGCCAAAAACAAAGGTGCCAGCAGTCATACGCATGTAACCATTAATTGTAACATCGCCAGTTATAGTTTTGTTACCTCCTTCTGTAATTGATAGGTTTTCATAGACAGGAACATGCGAAACAGGTTGAACTTGTCCAGCATAGGATACCAGACTTGTTGGGTCAAGAATAATATTTTCTCTTATGAATCCCGAGGGAAATCCATTAGTTGAAGCAACCACATCGCGGCCAATACGAAGTTCTGATATCTCAAGCATGGTAAGGGTACCTGTAGCATTCCCAGTAATTTCAAACTCTCTGGTAGCTAATATGTTCTCTTCACCAATCAGAAGATTTCCATTAACTGTAATTGGTCCATACATCGTACGTGTGCTTCCGTTTACCAATTGAAGATGATGGTAGGTAGTAGATTTTATATCTTGGTTTGTTAGATTTCGGGCGTATATTACTGTATTTGGATTGAACGTAGCAGTAAGCGTTCCTGTTGTCATGGGTTCACTTCCATTCAGGTAGGTTAAGATGCCTCGGTTATCCCATTCTGAGCCAACACCACTTCCGTTGAGCCTGCCTACCATGTAAACTCCCGAAGAGCCCGATTTGGAAATGCTGTTAATTACCGATATACCATCATCAATTAGTATTGGTCCATTCATTAGGAATATTGCGGAGTCGCCGGTAAGAGTGGCGTTACCGACAAAGGTTGTATTTCCGGTTCCTTCCTTTATAAAGTTGCCATTATTAGTAATTGTTCCGCCTAGGTTCAGAGCTGAGTTAGCCGTTGGATTAAACGATGCAGGCTCTGCAATCGTCAGAGTTCCAAGGAAGGAGTTGTAACCTCCATTCGCATTGTCGATGAATGAACCACTGTTGATACCTGCAACTCCGTTAACAACAATACTCCCTCCCCCAGCATTGAAAACACCTTGATTCAAGTTAAATGTATTTATTTCCACAACGTTTGCAAGCTGCATCATACCATCACCCCCTCTATTGAAAATTAAAGAGTTTAGGAGATTTGTGCTACCCAATGCCGTTTGGTCGAATGCATAGGTTGAAGTAAAGTTTCCTGTTCCATTGATGGTTAGCGAAGAACTTCCTCCTCCCCTAATTCTTCCATTGTTAACACGGGTATGATTACCGTTAAGTGTCAAATTATTGCCATTCAATTCAAGGTAATAAGTGGCAGCATTAAGGTTAAAAATCAGATTATGATCAACGGTTATATCCTTGTTCATACGAACAATGGTAGCAGTATTTTCTCCAACCTGCAATGTACCAAAATAGATATTTCCACTACCTTCAATCAGCCATGTGGTTGTTTCTCTAAAAAGCATATTGGTGCTAGGTGCTGTGAAATCACCTCCATTATTAGTAAAACTATTGGCGTTGAAAGATCCAGGGTAAAATCTAACCGTTGCAGTTGTGTTGAAGTTCTTTGCAGCTGGGTTTGTGAGCGTAAGATTTCGAAATCGAATTAACCCTAAGCCCTGAACAATTGTACCTGCTCCCGACATGGTTACATCGCAGTAGCTGGTAGCTGAGTTTCGCATATAGAATGTTGCCCCCGAGTTAACCGTGAGAAGGTTCGATATGATTAGGCTGTGTCGTCTATCAGCCGAAGCGGCAACGTCAAAAGCCCCCGATGATCCTTGCCCAACGGTAATATTTTTGAAAGTAAGAGTTCTATTTGCTATGGTTCCTATTCGAAGGGTTACACCATTTAAAACGGTTGTTGTTTCCTTCACATCAATGTCAAGATCGATGGTTTTAACATTTCCTGCCGAAGCAGTTAGATTGTAAAAACTAACTGTACCAGACCCTGCACCGCTCAATCCTTGAGCTGCATTCCTATTGAAGTGGGTAGTTCCATCGCTCTGGTTGAATGCAGTCGCCTCATTACTGCTGCTAACAAAATTATTCTGTATGTATAAATCCTTACTCGTTGTTACCGTTGTACCATCTGAAACCTCCAGATTCCAGAAGGTGTGGAAGCCATCTCCAGCTATGCTTATGGTTCCACCACCAGTTTTATTAAAGAAAGTGGTATTGTTGGTCTGGTTGTATGTGCCCTCGTTTGTCCAGCTGTTGGTAATGGTAAGATTCTGACCATTATTCAATTGGCCTGATGAAATGCTTAGGTTCGATAACGAAAGGGCTGATGCAAGGGTGTAGTAAAGCGTTGATGCAGCGGTGTTCACATTTAACGAACCAAGCACCTGAAATCCAGACTCAAAGGCAAGGTTGCTTGTAGTGGAAACCGTGTTACCATTCCCGAGGTTGACCGTTGAAGAGGCTGTTCCTCTAAACTGACCATTGTTCGACCTGGAAATGTTACCAAAAACGTTTATCGTATTGTTATTTAGCGAGATATATCCTGAACTGTGATTGATGGTTAGCGTACCACCAATAGTGATATCACGGTTTAATATCAGTATTGAGGCGGTATTGTTTCCCGATTGGAAGTTGTTGAAGGTAATTGACCCTGTGCCATTTATATTGAATGTGGAAGCATGAATAAACCGGATTAGTCCCTGTGTTGCAGTGAAAGCTCCATCGTCATTTGTGAACTGGTTGTCCCTTGACACCGTATTCCCTCCGTTAAAACTGATGATCCCGGTAACATCGCATGTCTTCGCTCCTACGTTGCTAAGGGTTAGGTTTGCCAGATTGAAAGCACCTGATCCCGTGAGGATTGTGCCAGAATTCGTTAAAAGCAAATCCATGTACCTTGCTGTCGTAATCCAGAGAGTCAAAGTGCCATCGTTTGTTATCACTCCATCAACTGTGAGAACCCCTTCACCATTGATGTTTGCAGCAGAAATAGCAGTTCCACTTGCGATGCTTAGGTTGTTTAATACGCTGAAACTACCATTTGTTGATAGTGTTTTTGTCCCTGTCCCTGAGGAAATCAGGTTGTAGTAGTCGGTAATCTTCACCCCTTGCCCTGCCCCAGAGTAATTCACAGTACTACCAGTTTGATTTACATCAAAATCGCCTATTGCCATTGGCTGGGTAGCACTAGAGTAGTTTAGGGTTGTATTATCGTCGTTTATCCATTTGGAACTGGCGTTGCCGCCATTTAGCACTCCGGATATTGACACAGTGGTCTGGTTGGTTACCTCAATATTGTTTGCAATGGTTACTGCAGCGAACGAAATTGATCCAGTACCCGAAATGGCCTGTGAGTTTGCCCCAAATGTTGTTGCACCCGCATTGAACGCACCAGTACTGTTATTAGTAATGCCATTCTGGAATACCATATTGGCCACAGTAGTAACGCTTGTTGACGTGAATGTTCCTGTACCACTAAGTGTAACAAGCCCCACAAATGTTGTTACACCCGTATTGCTCCCATCAGTGAAAGCTCCTTCAATACTAGTTGAGCCATTGACAGTAAAGGTAGCAGTACTAGCATCCAAGGAGGCTCCCGCCTCAATGGTCAGGTTGTTGCACGCCACCGTTCCGGTTAGGATAGGGTAGTTTGACCTTCCTACAGGGAGGGTAACATCAACCGTCCCGTTGGGGATTGAGTAGTCGGTCCAGTTTCCAGGGGTGTGCCAGTCGGAGCTCACGTTACCCGACCATAACCCAGGTACGCCCAGAAACAGCTGGTCAACCACTGCGAATGAGCCCACAATTGCACCTACGCTCCTCTGCTGCGTGAAGGGGTTTGCCCCTCCTGCGGCCGAGGGGGCCGTCTTGCTCCAAGCCCCACCTGAGTAGTATGCAACCATGCTGTTGGTTCGGTCGAAATCAACACCTTCATTGCCTTCGTTCCATTGCGCTGTTACGGTCAGGTTTGAACCCCCGGCAACCGCTTCGCTCACCACCCAAGTGGCATTCACAACGTTGTCTGTGATAGCATTCCCCCCCGACGAGCCGTTATCGGTTACCATGTCAAACAGGCTCACGTAGTAGGTGTCCGAGGTGCCAGCATTGTTTAGTGTTAATGGGAGGTAGGAAGTTAGTGTACCAACAGGGAATACCACATCGCTTGCGCCAACTACTCGCCTTAAAGTTCCTGTTCCAGTTGCAACCACATATCCACTAGCACTATGTCCAGCAATGTTGGTTGCAATAAGATTATTCGAACCAAGGGAAATCAGCCCGTTGCTAAGTGCAAGATTGGTGACGGTAATCGCACCCCCAAGGCTTATTCCACTGGCACGGTTAAGGGAAAGGGTGTTGAGTGTAACCGCAGGAAGTGAAAACGAGGGCATAGCACCGGCATCTTCAATCGTTAGGTTAGAGCTAGCCCCACCTGTAAAAAGAATGCTTCCAGTAACAGGACCTCTCAGGGTCAACGTATTGGCCCCAATGGATATTGTCCCTGCACTAAAATGTAGGGTACTCTCAACAGTTAGGTCGCCACCAAGGGTTTTGGTGTTCCCTCCGCTTGATGTGAGGTTATGGTATGTGGTTGGGTGTATTGTTTGTGCTGCATTGCGAACGTAGTTGACCGTGTTACCCGTTTGGTTCACATCAAACGAACCAGTTGCCATAGGCATGGCCGGGGTTCCGTTGTAGTTTAGGGTGGAGTTATCGTCATTTACCCAGGTCGAATTTGGATTCGAACCATTCAGAAGATTTGAAATTGTTACCTCCACCTGATTGGTAACTTTTGAATCGTTGGCAACCGTGACAGTGAAAAAGGTGGTACTAGGTGTGCCTCCAGTTGTCTTGATGTAGCTGTCAGCCCCCGTAAAGGTAGTAGTCCCAGCAGTCTGGTTGATGGTGGCGTTGTTAGTAACATCGCCAGAAACACTGAGGTTAAGCGCTGTAGTTAAAGTTCCGTTGGATACAGTTAAGTTGCCCAGGGTTAGGTTGGAACCCAACGTGTAACCGTTTGTTACGTTGTGATTAAGGGCGGCCAGCTCAGCGGCAGTGGCATCGAAAAGGATGCTGTTAGTTATGGTAGGGGTATTCCCATTCCCCAGATTGAGAATCGATGTGGCCGAACCGCGAAACTGCCCAGTATTCTGACGGTTGAAGTTCCCGTAAATATCAAGCGTATATCCGTTTAAATCGAGATAGCCCGTTGCACTTGACTGCAAATAGAAAAGGCCATTAACCGTAACATTTCTATTCAGAGTAAGCCTGAATTGTGTATTGGCATTTCCAAGGGATAGGTTGTTGAAAGCAATACTACCTGTACCAGAAATAGTAAAGCCCGATGGCTCTAAAAACCTGAAAGTTCCTTCGCTTGCTGTAAAAGAGCCATTATCGTTTGTAAAATCGTTAGCTCCACTTCCTCCATAGAAATCAATATTCCCTGTAAAGGTACTGGTTTTTGCAGCACCGCCAGACAGCGTTATGTTCCTTACAGTAAGCGTTGTAGCACTTCCTTTGATTATCTCTCCGTTGCCAGTAAAAGTAAGGTCGCAATAGGCTGTTGCTGAGTTACGCATGTTGAAGGTGGCTCCGGCGTTTACAAGAAGTTCTCCTGAAATGGCAAGCGAATGATATCTCCCAGCAAATGCCGCAACATTGAAAGTTCCCGAAGCACCCTGACCTATGATAACGTTTTTTGCAATAATTGACCTGTCGCCTGTTGTTCCAAACTGCAAGGTAACCCCATTGTTTACTTGGAGATTCTCTTTCACCGCAAAGCTATGGTTGATGGTTTTGGTGTTACCACCAGCCAATGTAAGGTTGTTAAAGCTAACTTCTCCCGTCCCAGTACCTTGAATGCTTTGAGCAGCATTGATGCTAAAGGTGGTTGTTCCAGCCGTTTGATTGAAGGAGGACAATGCATTACTTGAATTTATCAAATTTCCATTAATTGATAGGTCAAGTGCAGTTGAAACAGATGTGGCATCTAGAATTTCGAAACTAAAAAACGTGTTTGTCCCTACTCCATCAATAGCAATTGTTCCCCCTGTTTTATCGAATGTTGTTGTACCAGCAGTTTGGGTATAGTTCCCATTGTTGACCCAAGTATTAGTACTGGTAAGGTTTCCAGAGGTTGTAAGCCCAGCACCATTACTTATACTTAAATCGTTTACTGTGATTGCTCCCGTGCTACGCAGTTCCCCAGAAGTAACGTTTAAATTGGGAACAGATAGTGTGCTAACTAAAGTGTAGTAGAAAGTAGAAGCAGAAGTATTGTGGTTTAGGGCTGCAAGCACCTGATAATCGGTTTGAAAGGAGAAATTACTTGTGGCGGTAACGGTGTTCCCATTGCCAAGATTTAGCGTAGAACCAGCAGTACCCCTAAACTGTCCTGAGTTCGTGCGGGTAATGTTGCCGTTCAGGTTAAGCGTTTGGTCGTTTAGGGCAATATACCCTGCTGAGCTGTGGTTAATAGTAAGCAGACCGTTTACGGCTACCTCACGCTCTAGGGTTAGAATCGATGCGTTATTGTTTCCTGAAACTAAGTTGTTGAAGCTAACTGCACCTGTGCCAGCAATGCTGAATTGGGCTGCATCGAGGAACTGGAACGTTCCTGCGGTAGCTGTGAACGAGCCCCCATTATTTGTAAACGAGTTGCTTCCTGCCCCACCATAAAAGCTTATATTTCCAGCATAGGAGCATGTCTTTGCATCATCGCTGGTGAGGATGAGGTTTCTAAGCGTGATGCTCCCGGCAGTTCCTCTGATAATTTCACCGCTGGCGGTCATTGTCAAATCGCAGTAGCGAGCTGCAGTACTTTGGAGTACAACGGTGCCATTGTTGATAAGATTGCCTTCCAGGGTTAAGCTATGAGCAACGTTGGCATTGGTAGTTGTGTAAAGTCTTCCGTTTGCAGCAATAGTAATGTTGCCCTTAACCAAAAGCT
>CAYZSD010000125.1:0-10482 GCA_964481075.1 uncultured Rikenellaceae bacterium
AAGTGAATCAACCTCACTTTTTTGGGCAAATATCACGCTACATGACATTAATAAAAGACCAATAACCCCAATTCTTATCATCTCTTTAAAAATAATTGCGACTAAAATAGTCATTCTTTTATTTCCTTCGACGAGTTTGGTTGAAATAAATAATTGAACTATTTATACTATTTTTGCGTTTCAATTTGAGTTAGAAATAAAAAAAATATCTTAAATCTATCATAATATGCACTATAACGTTTCTATTTCGGGCAAGGTTCACTGGATTGGGGTGAACGATCGACGTAAACGGCTCTTTGAGAATCTTTGGCCTCTTGACAGGGGTGTATCGTACAATTCGTACCTAATTGTTGACGAGAAGACCGCACTTATCGATACTGTTGAAGACAGAGCGGCAGGTAATTTCATTGAAAGGATTGAGCAGCTTCTCCAAGGGAGAAACCTAGACTACCTCATTATCAACCACATGGAACCAGACCATTCGGGCGAAGTGAAAGCAATATTCGATCATTTCAAAGATGTTACAATAGTTGGTAACGTAAAAACCTTCAAAATGGTTGAAGCCTACTGGGGAATAACAGAAAGATTGCATAAGGTTGATGATGGCGACTGTCTTTGTATAGGTCACCATATCCTTAGCTTTGTAATGACCCCATGGGTTCACTGGCCAGAAACCATGATGACATACGACCTAACAAACAAAATCCTATTCTCTGGCGATGCATTTGGAAGTTTTGGGACACTTGACGGAGGGATATTTGACGATGAACTAAACATTGATTTCTTTGAGGATGAGATGCGTCGTTACTACTCAAATATAGTTGGGCTATATAGTAACATGGTACAAAAAGCTTTTGCAAAGCTTAGTGATATTCCTATCAATATCATAGCGCCCACTCACGGCCCTATCTGGAGAGAGAATCCCAAGAAAGTGCTTGACCTTTACGATAAATGGAGTAAGTATGAGGCTGAAGAAGGTGTTGTTGTCGTTGTTGCCTCAATGTACGGCAATACAGAGCTTATGGCCGACTACATTGGAAGGAAACTTTCTGAAAATGGAGTTAAGATTATCCGCATTCACGACGTTTCGCGTACTCATATAAGCCAACTGATTAGCGAGATATGGAAGTACAAAGGGCTAATTCTCGGATCTTGTGCTTATACAGGTTATATGTTCCCTATGATGGACCACCTTACACGAACTCTCCTTCATATTAAACTAAAAAATAGATACTTAGGTGTTTTTGGAAGCTATAGTTGGAATGGTGGAGGCGTTAAAGATTTGATGAACTATGCACAAGACTGCGAACTGGAACTTGTTTGTGAACCTGCCGAAATTTATGGAAAACCATCGCTTGAAAAATATGACCAATGCGACATGCTAGCCAAAAGAATGGCAGAAAAGGTGTTAGGAAGGTAAAATAGTTTGCATTATTCATACTGCGATTCATTACTTTCTTTGAAAGCTTTACACAAAAAAATCACCTAGCCCTTCTTTGGATATGCTAATCTTGCGGTTATCATTTATGAAATACCTTTTATAATGAGGAATACCTATGCCAATTGCTTGAATCAGGAGTATATATGATTTCAATATCCCTTCGAGAAATATCCTCAAAAAAAAGAATAAGCCCATATACGACCTTTATCATTCTCTCCCAAAAAAAATATTAAATTTGCAAGTTCATTCAATTTGATTTATTAATTAATAATATACAAATGGGGTTTATTGATGTAATACTATCGAAATTCTTTGGAAACAAAGCACAAAGAGACTTAAAGGAGCTAATGCCCTATGTCAATAAAATACAGGAAGTTTATCCACGTTTCACTACTTTAACCAACGATGAGCTGCGAGCAGAATCGAACCGGTTAAAAGAGCATGTCAGGAATTTCATTGCCGAAGAGATGAAAGGTATCGAGGAGATGAAGGCCGACATGGAGTCGGATAAGCTTAACTACGAACAGAAGGAAAACCTTGCCAATGATATTGATAAGCTGAAGAAAAGGATAGACGAGAAAATTGAGGAGGTTTTGCATCAAATTCTTCCTGAGGCTTTTTCTATTGTAAAGGATACTGCCCGAAGGTTTAAGGAAAACGAAACGGTTGAGGTTACAGCCAATGATTTTGACAAAAACCTCGCAACTAAACGTGATTTCGTTACAATACAAGGAGATAAAGCCATTTATAAGAATCGTTGGGTTGCTGGAGGGAATGAGATAGTATGGGATATGGTTCACTACGATGTGCAGCTCATTGGTGGAGTAGTGCTACATCAGGGAAAAATATCGGAGATGGCAACCGGTGAAGGGAAAACTCTTGTAGCAACCCTTCCCGTCTTCCTCAATGCCCTTGCGGGCATGGGGGTGCATATAGTAACCGTAAACGACTACCTTGCTCGACGCGACTCCGAATGGATGGGTCCACTCTACGAGTTCCACGGCCTTTCAGTCGATTGTATTGATAAGCATCAACCAAATAGTGAGGCACGTAGAAACGCCTACCACTCTGATATCACCTTCGGAACAAATAATGAGTTTGGCTTCGACTACCTGCGTGATAACATGGCAATTGCTCCCAATGATTTGGTTCAACGGAAGCATCACTATGCAATTGTTGACGAGGTGGACTCAGTTCTAATCGATGACGCACGTACACCACTCATTATTTCAGGGCCAATCCCTAGAGGCGATGACCAATTGTTCGAGGAGTATAAACCAAAAGTTGAACGACTAGTTAACGCCCAGCGAAACCTAATAACACAGCTTCTTGCCGATGCAAAGAAACTAATTGGTGAAGATAAAACCGAAGAGGGAGGTAAGCTTCTACTAAGAGCATACAAAGGATACCCTAAATATAAGCCTCTCATAAAGTTTCTAAGCGAAATGGGTATGAAGGCCCTTCTGCTGAAGACCGAAAACTTCTACATGCAGGAGAATAATAAGAACATGCACATCGTAACCGACGATCTTTTCTTTGTTATTGATGAAAAACAGAATTCGGTTGAGCTAACAGACAAGGGTATTGACCTTATTACCAGTGCATCGGAAGATCCCCGATTCTTTATTCTACCTGACATTGGCAGCGAGATTGCAGAACTTGAAGGGAAAAACCTTTCTCCACAGGAAAAACTTGACGCTAAAGAAACCCTTTTACGGGAATTCTCCATCAAATCGGAACGTGTTCATACTGTTCATCAATTGCTTAAGGCATACAGCATGTTCGAGAAAGACGTTGAGTATGTTGTGATGGATAACAAGGTTAAGATTGTTGATGAACAAACGGGTCGTATCCTTGAAGGGCGACGATACTCCGATGGTCTCCACCAGGCTATTGAAGCAAAGGAAAAGGTGAAAGTTGAGGCTGCCACCCAGACCTTCGCTACGGTAACGCTACAGAACTACTTCCGTATGTACCATAAGCTTGCTGGTATGACAGGTACTGCTGAAACTGAAGCTGGAGAATTCTGGTCAATCTACAAGCTCGACGTAGTTGTAATACCAACAAATAGGAATATTGTAAGGAAAGACATGGAAGATTTGGTTTACAAAACAAAACGTGAGAAGTATGTAGCCATAATCGATGAAATTGTGAAGCTTACCCAAGCCAATAGACCTGTACTTGTGGGTACAACTTCAGTAGAAATCTCTGAACTTCTTAGCCGAATGCTAAAGATGAAGGGATTGAAACATAACGTTTTGAACGCAAAACTTCATCAAAGGGAAGCTGATATAGTGGCTGAGGCAGGTCGTGCCAAAACAGTAACCATAGCAACAAACATGGCCGGTAGGGGTACCGACATTAAGCTCACTCCTGAGGTGAAAACTGCGGGAGGTTTAGCAATCATTGGTACTGAACGCCACGAATCACGTCGGGTTGACCGTCAGCTAAGAGGACGCTCGGGTCGTCAGGGAGACCCAGGAACCTCACAGTTCTTTGTCTCGCTTGAAGACGATTTGATGAGGCTTTTCGGATCTGACCGTATCGCTCGAATAATGGACAGGTTAGGATTAAAAGAGGGTGAAGTGATTCAACACTCCATGATCTCCAATTCCATTGAGCGCGCTCAAAAGAAGGTTGAGGAGAACAACTTCGGAATCAGGAAGAGGCTTCTTGAGTACGACGACGTGATGAACTCTCAGCGAGAGGTAATCTATACCCGTCGAAGAAATGCCCTTCACGGAGAGAGGATAGATGTGGATATCGCCAACATGCTTTACGATGTTAGCAGCATCATAATAAACGAGACACATGGAAACATGGAGTATGAGGATTTTAACCTCGAATTAATCAAGAACTTAGCCATTGAAGCTCCTTTCACAGAAAATGATTTTCTCCAACTTTCTCCTGAAGCCCTAACCGAAAGGATATACCAAGCAGCTCTCGAAAACTACGAACGTAAGGTGGACAGCATTGCTCGTCAGGCCTATCCTATTATTAAAGATGTTTATGAGAAACAAGCTGCGCTATACCAAAATATTATTGTACCAATATCCGATGGACAAAAGGTATTCCAAATTGTTACTAACCTAAAGAAGGCATACGAATCGGGTTCAAAGGAGGTTTCTCGTTCTTTCAGCAAGACAATAATTCTTTACATTATCGATGACCATTGGAAGGAGCATCTTCGAGAAATGGACGACCTGAAACAGAGCGTTCAGAATGCTGCTTACGAACAGAAAGATCCCTTACTTATTTATAAGTTTGAAGCTTATCAGCTTTTCAAAAGCATGATTGATAAGGTAAACCGAGAGGTTATTTCAATACTTATGAAAGCTCATATACCATTACAAAATCCGGGTCAGGTTCAGGAAGCCCGTCAACGTCAGAAACTCGATATGAGCAAGTACGAAACCTCACGCACCGATGCCCTTCAAGCAGGGGCTAATACCCAAGAACGTAACCGAGAACCAGTTAGAGTTGAAAAGAAGGTTGGACGAAATGAACCATGCCCCTGCGGTAGCGGTAAAAAATTCAAGGCTTGCCACGGGAAAGGGGAATAATTGTGTGAGGCTACTGTTGGTTTTAAAGGTAAAGCTTGCCTGCGCAAGCAGGGTTAAAGCCCCAGAGACTAGGGGCAAGAGTAAATGGTAAAGTTTGCCCTGCTTACAGCAAGCTAACTTCCAGCATTGGCAGTGCAAACAGGTGCAAACAGGGTTTAGGTTATTGGATTGTCAAAATTCTTTTTTGTGTATAATTCAATAATTTTTAGGATTACCTCTGTAGCTTTAACCATGCTTTCAACTGCAATGTATTCCTGTTTTCCATGAAAGTTTTCGCCTCCGGCGAAGATGTTTGGGCATGGTAAGCCCATATACGATAACCTGGCACCATCGGTACCACCTCTAATGGGTTTAACCTTGGGCTTAACACCCACTAGCTCCATGGCTCTCACGGCTGTATCAACCACATGGTAAACTGGTTCAACCTTTTCACGCATGTTGAAGTACTGGTCTTTCAGCTCCAACTTCACTACATCCTCACCGTATTTAATATTAAGAAATTCGGAAATTTTTACCATGAATGCTTTTCGTGCTTCAAACTTGTTGCGGTTATGGTCACGTATTATGTACTGAAAGGTAGCATTTTCAACTGTTCCATCCATTTTTATGAGGTGAAAGAACCCTTCGTATCCCTGGGTATGTTCAGGGCGTTGACTTGGTGGAAGTAAACTATTGAATTCATTGGCAATAATGATAGCGTTCAGCATTTTATCCTTTGCATAGCCTGGATGAATATTCTGTCCCTGTATTGACACCTTTGCGCTTGCAGCGTTAAAGTTCTCGTACTCAATTTCTCCAACAGCTCCCCCGTCGAGGGTATAAGCAAAATCGGCATTAAACTTTTGGACATCAAAAAAATCTACTCCCCTACCCACTTCCTCGTCAACTGTAAAGCCTATGCGAATAGGACCATGCTCAAATGATGGATTTTTCACCATGAATTCTACTGCAGCCATAATCTCAGCAATCCCGGCCTTATCATCGGCACCCAGTAATGTTGTACCATCGGTTACAATGAGGGTCTGATTTATATAATTCTTTAGTTCTGGGAACTCGGCTGGAGAAAGCTTTACATTAAGGTCTTTGTTGAGTAATATTTCTGAGCCATCGTAATTCTCAATGAAACGTGGCATTACATTGCTTCCACTCATATCAGGAGCTGTATCAACATGGGCTAAAAAACCGATTGTTGGCAACACATTTGAAGAATTGCTTGGAACAGTGGCCATTACATAACCATACTGATCGATTGTAACATCAACTAAACCAAGTTCTTTCAACTCACTTACTAGGTGATTGGATAAAACTAGTTGCTTTTCAGTACTGGGAAACCGTTCGGTTACGGTATCATCGGATTGGGTATCAAGACTTACATAGTGAAGAAAACGCTTGGTCAACGATTCTTTATTAATCAAAATTCTTTCCATGAGCTTCATTATTAAAAATGGCTTAAACGATCCTACATACTACTCACTCCCAAAAATACAATTTTTCAATTGATGAATATCATAAAAAAAGGATTTTAAGCACGTTTTGATTGTTTTTTTGGCGTTGAACAAAACATCGAATAATACTGTTTTAGAAATATACACAAAGACCTCTATAACTAGAAAAAAATGAAAAGAAAAATTTTTGTGTCGCTTGTATTGCTGGTAATATCATTAAGATTAGCCTCACAGGAAAACGATAACCTTACGCCCGATTATATAAATGGCGTTTTTTACTACAAGCGACTTGACTATATGCGTCATAGCTACGACAAGGCTCGTATGCTACATAAAGCTGGGCACGGTGGTATGCTTGGAGGTTTTTTTAGCGTGATGTATGATTTTAACTATGGTATTGACACCGATAGGCTTATGGGCAGACCCATGCTTTTGGGTTTTGCTGTTGGCGATGGGAAAAGCAAAAAGTGGGGTATTCACTTTTTGGGCTATGGTACCGGAAATGCAGCGCATCGGGACTTGAGTTCAGAGTTTAAGGAAGCTATTGCCCCTGATAGGTTCAGAGCCTACAGCTTTGGTGGATCCTATACGTTTAACCTCTTTTCACTAACTGCCGATGCCACACTAGCCAATGGAATTCCCTCGCTATACGGAAGAATTTTTATTCCTTTCCTTAAGACACATTTTGGTGTAGGTACAAGTCAATTCGATGAAATAATCGATCCAATCGATGATCAAAAAAAGATAGTTAGATCGAAGGTACTTAATATCGATAATTTTAGCTTTGCAACATCACTAGTACCTTACTTTAATGTTGGTCTAAAGATTTATAAGCTTTCACAAGTAAGATATGCTCCAAACTTATACCTTTCTGCTCACCAATTTTTTAACCACAATAAGTGGAGCAGAATGAGCTGGGATGCGGATCTATTCATCGAAGCTAGAGGGGGGCAATTAAAGGATTTGACAAAGCTTGAAGACTATGATGTGCGTTTTACATTATATAAACTCATTGGCAAACCCTGGGTTGAAAGTATTATTTCAGTTCGTCCCACCCTTTTTGCGGGTATAAGCTACAAGTCGGAAATCGACCTTTTTGATAAAACTCTCTCTGAAAGTGGAATGGTGTATAACGGACAGAATGGTTTGGGAGGAGAGGTTGGTTTCGGAATAAGAGTCCTTGGTTTCAAAAAACTTGGTTTTGAAGAAGATACATATCTTCGATTATCTTACTATTACAATTATAGTGGTTACCACGAAAGGTATCCAGGAATGGAGCAAGGCGTAAAGTTTAAGGTAATTCTTTAGGTTAACTAAATTGAATTCTATATGAAAATCTTTAGGTTATTTATTTTGAGCTACCTATTAATAGTACAGTATGGTTGTACTAAGGAAACACATGAAAACATCCTAGGTCTTTGGGATATTGAAAAGATAACGGCATCGCAAGAGACACTTCAAGAGCCTCACCTAACGCTATATACCACAAATTATGACGGTATCGGTAAAATATTCTTTAGAAGTAATGGCGATGGCTCAATGCAAATTGAAAATCTATACCCTGATTTCAAGTTACATCAAATTGGTGTAAGCAACTTTACCTGGATGATTGAGGGAGATGTGATATACTTCGATGGTTTTTCAGCTACAATAACAAAGAGTATTAATAGAAGTATTGAATTTGAAAGGGTTGTGTTGTATAACGATTATCAGGAAAAGATAATTTATATGTTGAAGAAGTTGTAGAAAGCTTAAAAGGTAACCCATTAATGCTCTTTTACCCCAATCTAAATTCTATCCCCAATCGGCTCTGATGATCGGAGATGGTTGAGTTAATCCGCTTTAGCATAATTCTTTCAATCTCCGAGAAGTGTTTTGGATTAATGCTGTTCGAAACCTCCTCTCTTCTTTCGATTTGGCGAAGTTGATTCTTTATGCGCAGCAGCATGAGAAAACGGAATGCCTGATCGAACTCTTCCCTTAAGCTACTTGATATAACATCGGCCGACTGGAGTGATAGTAAACGTCCAGATGTGCTTCTTTCCCCTATCCCAAACCTGAGCGACCAGAGTCTGGCAATGCTGGTAATGGCAAGCAACGGTAGCTTAATATCGTATGATTCAATTTCTTTCATTCCCTCTGCTGCTTGAATCTTAAGATTGATGGTGCTTTGAGCCAAATTATAGAAGAACACATTCTTATCCTTTAGCGTTCTCTGACAAAAGAGCTGAAGCTGGTTAGCCAAATCAAAATCGCCGTAAACCGGTCGAAAATCGAAGAAGATTGATGTGTTCAAGATTTCCTGTGGATTGGGAATACTTATCCAAGAACTGATGGTTTTCTTCCAATCATTCATTTCCATACACCAATCTCTGTTCATGGCCATTACGCCACCTTTGCATAAAGGAAAACCCACCATACTTAAGGATTCGCACACTCTTTTTCCTAACTCGAGGAAGTAGCTTTGTGAGGTTTCCAAACCATGCGAACTCTCAACCTGAAAAATAATGGCATTATCCTGATCGGTGGCTAATGTTTGTTCTCCCCTTCCCTCACTTCCAAGTGCAAGAAAAACAAAAGGAACTGGTGGCTCTCCAAGTTGCTTAATGTGCATATCGATGATTCTCTGAGTTATAGCATCGGAAAGTGTGCTAATTAACTTTCCCGTTGCAATTACACCCGTTCCCGAATCGACCAAAACCCTGATAAGCTGAGGAAGGGTACTGAAGATCTCGAATATTTCATGGATTGTTTCGGCCTTCTGAAGAGCATTAACTATATATTCCGGTGTATCCTTTCTAAGGGATGATAGGCTCATAAGGCTGATGTAAGAAGGTTTTTCTTCCTTCTTCGGTTTAACAACAACGTACGAGATTCTATTCTCAACCATTAAAGTGAAGGCATCCATCAATAAATCATCCTCAGAAACAGCAATAACAGGAGCACTCATAATTTCTGACACTGGAATACTCATCATTTTGCCTTTGGCAACAGCTCTACGGGTTATATCGCCATTGGTAATAAGCCCAACTATGTTTGATTCATTGATAACCAGAATAATATCCGTTTTTGATGATGACAAAACTCTTGCAGCAGTCTTAACATGTGTATCCATATTGCAGGTAGGAGCACTAATTAGATACTCTTTTACTGGCCTAAGAAGCATATTTGCAGATAGATGAATGCTAGTAGTATTCTTATCGAAGTTTGAATCACGACAAAGGTGATCGTAGGCATCGATTAGAATTCCATCACAATAAACAATTTTTCCCACTGAGTCGTTTACAGGAAAAAGTGAAACGATTGCAGGGAGGATTGTTCCATCAGCACGTTTAAGTCTTAGTAATCTATCCTTAATGATTAAACCTTCATTTATTGCACGAATAACCTCCTTCTTTTCGTCGGTAACATCGAAAAGTTCCTGAACTTGCGTGTTTTTTAGGTCATCCTGCGAAGAGTAACCAAGGAGTTCGATGGCTTTTGAGTTAATGTCAATAAACCGCGACTGCCTTCCAATGCTACAGCGAAAGACTCCAAGATTCATTAGTCCCGAAATGGACTTGAACTTCTCGGTGCTAAGATCGAGTTCACGTTCAACATCCTTATGTTTTGATACATCTTTAACTGCCAGTATATATCCCTGTTTCCCTTCAATTTCAAACTTTGAGTAGCTTACAATAACATCAATAAGCTCTTCATTTTTCCGCTTTACCTTAAATTCCTGGGTTGAACCCCTTAATTGTTTGTCAACGTCACCTTTTTGAGGAGTAATCTTCGAATCGATAAAATTATTGAGGGTTTGAAAAAGTTGGTTATCATGCTCTTCGAAGCTGTTTAGTGGAAAACCAAGAAGATTTAAAAGGAATGGGTTACAGTAAACTATCTCCCCCTCAAGCAGCATGAGCACTCCATCGGTTGAAGCTTCAACCAGCTTCTTATATCGAACCATCGACTCTCGTAAGCGCTCCTGAGCCTTTTCACGTTCAACTTCTGAAATATAATTTCTACGGGCAAGGTACGATATCAAGGCAGC
>CAYZSD010000126.1:0-10369 GCA_964481075.1 uncultured Rikenellaceae bacterium
TATTATTCTGTCTGAACCAACCTCCTAATGAACTATCTCCTTTTTGTTGATATCGTAGATTCCGTACTTGTAAACTATTGGGAGGGTCAGGTTGCCAGCGTTGATTGAGCCAATCCACAAAGGAAAATCTTCGCCACACCCCAGCAACAGGGGCGACGACTTATCCCAATCACCAAGATCCTTCTGGTTTCCTGTTACACAAAGCTGTTGCCCCTTGGCAATACGTGGTGCTCTAATTCTAAAAGTGATTGCTTTTTTTGCTTTAGTGCTTCCACCTTTTGCCTTCTTTTCGGGTTGCATAATTGCCTTTGTGAAAGCTGAACTAAACAGCACTTTCTGGTCGTTTGGAGGGAAAAACCACGTGTCCAAAAGGTGTACAAAAGAAAAGGTAAATTGTTCCAAATTCAACTTTCGAGCAGGTCCCCACTCCCAAATAATATCACCATTATCGTTAATTAGCAGGTATTTATACTCTATACTTTTTTCTGCTTTAGTGAGTTCTATAACATTAGTCCAAACACCACCTTGTTGGTAGTTAAGCTTTAAAGCTTTGGTTATGTCCCAGTTTCCTAAATAATTGCCAGAACCGCAAACACACAGCTGTTCACCAGGCTTGGTTTGGTAGTGGATTTTGAAAGATACTTCCATTGCTAAATAATTATTGAGTTAGACGGATTAGTTCTGTAATTTGCCCAAAAGGTATTAAAAAAAATGGATTGCGTGTGCTTTCATAAAAAAACTTCGAATAGTTCACTTTTTGCTTAATAGGGAGGACATAAGAAAATAAAGAAAATGTCACCAATCTATTCATAACTATATTTTTAGTCCAACAATAAGTATGTCATCTATTTGCTCTTTTCCTCCCTTCCAATCTTCATGAATTTTCTTTAGTATTGAACCATGCTCGTTAAAAGGCTTTTCTTGCAGTTCACTTAATAGATTGTAAAACTTTCTACGTGAGAACTTTGTGTTTTCTATACCGAATTGATCATAGTAACCATCCGTAAAAAGATAAATGCTGTCGTTGGGTTTTAGTTGAAATTCTCTGGAAGAAAACTTTGTGCTAAACAATGAGTAGCCTATGGATCTGCTGGTAGCGCTAAGCAGATTGAATTCCCATTGAGAACTATCACTTTCTTTCATATCCTCCACTTGTTCCCTCAGAATTACGGCAGGGTTGTTTGCACCCGCAAATCGAAGCACCATTCTTTCTGGGTCAAATACACATAATGCTATGTCCATACCATCCTTGAGATAGAATTCACTTTCTGGGTCTGACATTATGGCTTGTGTCAGCTTCTCGTTCAATTCCTCAAGAATGCTGGTTGGATCAATTTCTGAAGCTTCAGGTCGGTTTTTGCAAACAATCTCAAGCAAGTTTATTGATAGAATGCTCATAAAAGCCCCTGGCACTCCATGACCAGTACAATCGGCAACAGCAATAATGATTGACTCTCCAACCCGCTTAAACCAATAGAAATCGCCGCTAACCACATCCTTTGGTTGGAAGAAAATGAAGCTGTCGGTAAAGAAATCGTTTAGAACCTTTGGCCTTGGGAGGATTGATTTTTGGATAAGCTGAGCATAATCGATGCTATCAGTAATTTTTTTATGCACGCTTTCTACCAGTTGCTTTTGCTCTTGAAGCGTTTCAACAGCTTCAACTAAACTTTTATTTAGTTCGTTTAGTTCCTTTTCTGCTTCAACTCTTTGGGTAATATCCTCTTTTACTGCAATAAAATGGGTGATAACCCCCTTTGAGTTAAATATTGGCGAAATTGAAGCCAACTCCCAGAATAGCTCACCATTCTTTTTTCTATTGACAAGCTGCCCCCTCCAATCCTTTCCTGAAAGAATTGTTTTCCAAAGACTTGCAAAAAATGATTTTTCATGATAGCCTGAGTTAAGGATTCGAGGCGTTTTGCCAATAACCTCTTCATTGGAGTAACCTGTTAATTCGGTGAACTTTGGGTTTACATACTCTATCACACCCTCTGAATTGGTTATTAAAACCAAAGCTGAGCTTTGCTCAACAGCAACCGAGAGCTTAGTAATCTTCTCGCTGTCTATACTTTTCTTTACTAAGCCCCAAACTGAACCCATAAGAAGCTTTAGCTGAGTTAAATCGCTCTCGTTGTAGTTCTCCCTTTTACTTGCTACTCCTACAACTGCCACAATTGAATCGTCCTCAATAACTGGTAGTGAAATGAAACGGAATACTTCACTATCTTCACCAATACACTCTATATCAGGTAAACTATTTAGCTCAAAATCATTCCTTACTATCTCCTTTCGTTGTTGTACTACTGAATCCAACAAAAGACATCCTAGTAGTTCTAGGCACTGCTCGGAAGTTTTGATTTTACTCACATCTGAATTACTTCTAATCCAAGTATTTGGTGTAAGAATACCTGTTTCTTGATTAAAATCATATATATAGCCTATCCTGCTGGATGTAATGAACAATGCTTCATTAAGGGCAAACTCAAGCAGACTCTCAATGCTATCTGCTTTATGTTCAAAGATTCTAACTAAGGCCTTGAGCCTATCTGTGGTTTGCTTAACGTATTCTTCGGCCTGCTTACGTTTTGTGATATCAATTGTAACGGCAACTATTCTTCTTATTCCGTTAATTGTCATTGGCATTAACCGAATGAACTCCCAGAAAATCACGCCTTTTTCCTTCATGCTACACCACTCAAATTCCTGCATACCATGATTGTCGGCCTTCTGAAGCCATTCCCAAGCCTCTTTAAATGAGTATGGTGAACTCATCTGGAAAGCTTTTCCCATAAGCTCATCTACCGAGGTTAACCCGTAACTTTCAAATGCATTTCGATTTGCATCAACAATTTTACCGGTTTCTCTGTCATGAATAAAAATTGAAACGGGCGATTCTGAGAATAACGTTTTGAAACGTTCTTCGCTCTCCTTTAAAGCAAACTCTGTGATTTTTAGCGTTGTAATATCTCTAAAAACGCCAATGGCACCAATGATTTTGTTGTTTTTATCGAAGTTTGGACTAGCAGTGAGAATAATATACCTCTTCTGGTTATTTGGGGTATTAATTGTAAACTCGTAGCTACTTCGTTCGCCAACATTTCTTACTTTCGTTTGAGCACAAATTATGGCCCAATCGTCATCATTTACGAACTCCCTCAGGTTCCTACCTGTAAGCTTTCCGTTTTCAACACCAAAAAGTTCACATGCAGCAGGATTGGCAAATGTGAAGAACTCGTTATTGTCAACTGTACACAACCCTTCACCTTGATTCTCAATGATGTTTCTTAACCTTTTCTCAGAAATATCTTCAACTGTCCCTTCGTAGTATATTATATTCCCTGATTCATCTTTGATAGCCTTTGCGTTCTCTCTTACATAGATAACTGTACCGTCTTTTCTGTAAAGGTCAGTTTCAAAACCAATTACATAGCCCTCCTGCTCGGCAATTTGCTTGAAAAGTGCCCTTTGGTTAATGTCAACATAAACATTATCGGCCTCAAGGCTAATTGCATACAAATCATCCAAAGAGGTGTATCCCATTAATTTAATAAAAGAAGGGTTTGCCATTAGTATTTTCCCATCTGGTGTTGTTCGGTAAATACCCATTATGGCATTTTCGAACAGACTTCGGAAGCGTTCTTCACTTTCTTTCAGAGCATTTTCTGATTGTTTTTGCCTGCTAATATCTCGTGCTGTTGTGATGAGCACATCCTTCCCAAAATACCTGCCCTTATTAATAATTACATCCTTCGGAAACACTTTACCATCCTTCCTTTTCCCCCAGAATTCAAAGCGAGAGGGTGTCCCTGTTTTAAATGTTGACTCGATAAACCGCCCCACTTCCTCAAGGTTATTCATTCCAGGAGCAGTAACAGTAACTGGATTTTGTCCAACAAGTTCATCGCGCGATAACCCATACATCATTTCAGCACCCCTGTTTACCTCAATGAACGTACCTTTTTCGTCCTGAATGTATATGGCCTCGGTAAGGGTGTTGAATATATCAAGGTATGTTTGCTTGGTCTGATTGAGCAACTCTTCGGTCTTCTTTCGGTTGCTAATATCCTCAACTGTTCCTTCGTAGTACTCAGCAATCCCCTCTTCATTCTTAACTGCACGTGCACTAATTGATACCCATACTTTACTCCTGTCTTTTCTGAAAAGCTGTGTTTCGTATCCATACACCCTTCCCTCCGCCTCCAGAATTCTGCTGAAGTTCTCTCTTTCTTGGTTATCAGAATAGAACTGAAAGCTGAAATTGGTATAGGTTTCAAGCAGCTCTCTAGGCGAATCGAATCCCAGCAGAAATGATAGAGATGGGTTTGCAGAAATGAAATGTCCATCGGAGGTTATTTGGAAGATGCCCTCAACAGAATTCTCGAACAACAACCTATACTTCTCTTCGCTTCTCAAAAGATCTTCCTGTGCTTGCTTTTGAAGTGTGATATCGCGTACTACTGCGTGTAGGAAGGTCTTTCCTGCCATGTTTATCCTTGACAATGAAACTGTCGCTGGGAAAACCGTTCCATCGAGGCGACGATGATTCCACTCGAAGTAATGAAAGCCATCGCGCATAGCTGTAATAATCATTTCTCTGGCCTTCATTGATGAGGGTTGCCCATCGGGCTGAAACTCTGGAGAAACATCCCATGGGTGCAACGAAGTAAATTCGTTAACATCCTTGGCACCAAACATTTGAGCAATCGATGGATTTGCTGAAGTAAACTTCCAGAGCGGAGGAGATAACGTCATAATTGCATCTCTTGACTGATTGAAGATGATTCTGAAACGTTCCTCACTTTCCCTGAGAGCCTCTTCGGCCTGCTTACGATCGGAAATATTATGCCCAAAACCAATAATTTCCATTAACTTACCGTTAGAGTCGTATCGATTCAAAGAGTTCCATGCAATGGTGCGTTTCTCGCCCTCTTTGGTGGTAAGTATCATCTCGTAATCGTAAACCTGACCCTGCTCAAAATCCTTATATAGCTGAATAACCTGCTCATAATCATTGCCTGGGTATAGAACACTCCACCAATTCATTCCTACAATTTCATCCTCACAATATCCAGTTACCTTCGAGGCAGCCGGGTTAAGGAACAGGCATCTACCATCGGGAGCAATTCCACAGATCAAGGCGTTGGTGCCCTTAATAATGCTTTCTGAATAATCCCGTTCTGCTTGCAAAAGGTCATGCGCCAACTTGCTGTCAGTTATATCGCGTGCAATCCCGTTTAAACCAACCACCTCCTTCGATTTGTTGAGTATCGGATTTGCATTTGTGGTATGCCACCTCCATGAACCATCGGCATGCATTACCCTATACTCAACCCCTGCCTGACGTTGACCCGTTTCGATGACTCTCTTGAGGAAGTTGTAACATACTGAAACGTCTTCGGGGTGAACAAAAGGTTCGAACGATTTACCCATAACCTGAGAGATGGGATACCCCAAAAGCATTTCCCACGAAGGAGAAACGTATGTAAACTGTCCTTCTTGGTTAAGGGAATAGATTATGTCGTGGCTGTTCTCAACAAGAGCCTGAAACTTCTCTAAACTTTTTTCTAGCCCCTTATCCGACTCTTTTTTCGATTTTATGAATATGAAAAAAATAAACTGAAGGGTTATTATTGACGTTACCAACGATATTTTGTCGAAAAAATCAATATCCGAAAAAAAAAGAAAAGCTAACGTTATGCTTAAACTAGCAAGGGAGTAGTAAATTACGTTTTTTAACTCTTTAATTGCAACTATACTAATTGATACCACAAGTAAAAAGCCTATTGATGAACCAAGGGAAAAGTTGTTCTTGAAGGCAAGAAAAAACGCCCAAAAAATTATTAGGAATAGCAACCAGTTAAACAAGAGGTAGAAGAAGCCAATAAAATCTCTTTTAAATTGCAGAAGTAGTAACAACAACAACGATAAAAAAGATATTGCAATCCTGTAAACCAAGGGATCATAAACATCTGGTGAAAAACGATTTACTAAAAAGCCAACTAAAGGGAAAGCAAACGCAATGAAAAACAGTCCATAGCTATAATATCTCAAGTTGCTGTGAAACATTCTGGTTTCAATATTTAACAACTCAAAAAATTGATTTCTATATATCATAGCCCAACTCCTTTTCAATAAGAAGAAAACCCATCTCTAATATTGAAATAAATTAAGCAAAAAAAAATGAAAAATGCAACTTTTCTAGGACAATAGTTTACTTGACAAGGAATTGCCCAATTAGTTCTGTGTAAACATTGAGTCCATCAATGAGAGCCTCAATGGGAATCCTTTCGTCTATGTTATGAATCGATTCCAAGTGTCTCATCTCCATGAATACAGGAAGGATACCATAAACTGGCAATCCCTTCGCTCTGAAGTAGTTGTTGTCGTTTGAGGCAGGGTTTAGAACAGGTAAAACTCCCGAACCAGGGAAAATGGTTTTTATTGCCACCAAAATTTTCTCATAGAAATCGTCAAGTTCAGTTGGTTTGGCGAAGATATCCTCATGAATAATTTCAACTTTAATGTCCTTATTTCTGATAACACGTTCAATTTTTCTCAAAAAATCTTTTGTTTCAACCTCTGGCAACAACCTACAATCGAGAACTACACTTATTTCCTGAGGGATTTGATTTGGTTGGTTTGGTGGGGTGTTTACTGCTGTAATAGTTATTGTATTAGTTATTAACGAGTGAATTACTTCATCTTTTTTTAGGGTTGGAACAACAATTGAACGGAAAAACCCAACGTTTTTAAGAATCGTGCCCCTTACTCCTCCTTCCAATTGTCCAAGCTCGTGAAACATCAACTGGGTCGATTTTGAAAACTTTACTCGATGGCTCCAGTTTACTAATCGATTCATTGAAAGCACCTTATCCTTTGTTGCATAGCTTTTAGGCGTTACAGAGCCATGACCCGATGTACTAATATAAAGCGTTAACTTTAGCCAAAGCCTTCTTTTAAAGGTAGTTGAGACAGCAAAAACCTTTCTTTCGGGGTCGCGCTTCAGCAATTTAGGAATCCCAGTACCCCCTTCACCATAAACAACAATAGGGTTTAGCCTATCTAGATATCTGTCGGTAATAATCTTTGCCCCGGTATGCCCTCCGGTTTCTTCACCTGAAACGGAAAGCATAGTAATATTATATGGTAAATCCTCGATTTGAGCCAGTTCAACATATCGCTCAATTGCGAGTAGCTGCATAACTGCCATGCCCTTATTATCAATGGCTCCCCTACCCCACACCATTCCATCGGCAATTGTGCCTGAAAAGGGTGGGTGGGTAAAATCTGCTTCGTTTTCAGCTGGCACTACATCGATATGGTTTAGAAAGATGATGTTTGGTTTCATCATATCCAAAGGGTATAGCGATGCTGCAAAGTTGTAACTATCCTGTGCATCGGTAAAAACCTCAACATGAAGACCTTTCCTGCTGGATCTTGAAGCAAGAAACATCCCCGCATTTCGCTCGTTTCCCGTAATTGATTCATGTTGAATGTATCTACTCAGAAAGGCAGCTACTCTTGGGATAGTATCTATATCCGAGTCGGCCTTGACAAGGTTTGTTAGTATTAGCAATAGGGTTATTATACCAAGGTCGTATCTCACTTTATCAGTAGTATTTTTTTCGTTTTCAAATCTAATAATTAAATGAATAGATGCAAAAACTTCAAGAATTTATCCCTCATAATCCAATTATTCTTATACTAACACTTCTTTTTATGGAATTGCTTCTATCAACACACAAATACCTTTGTTGTTATATTTAGTTGTATAAGTGTTATATATTCGATTTCAAACGACAACAAACGTATACTAATCGACTATACACATTTAATAACCGAATCGGCTCCTCGGTAGGTCGTTACTTTGCATCAACAAATTATTCGTTTAACCAACAAAAATTTTACAACAATGGAAGCAACAATTAACAAAGTAGAGATTCAGGGATTCCTTGGACGTGATGCGGAAGTGAAAACCTTTGAGAGCGGACGTACGCTGGTTAACCTTCGAGTAGCCACTAGCGAGAGCTACAAGAACGCAAAGGGTGAGTGGGTAGATAACACCACCTGGCATAATGTAACACACTGGTGTGCTAAGATGGATGAAACGCTCCGTCAAGACCTTGTAAAAGGTGCGCTTGTGAGTATTACGGGTAAACTAAATACTCGCAAGTACACCGACAAGAGCGGACAAGACAAGTACATCACCGAGATTGTAGCATACAAAGTGGAACTAGCAAAGGTTGAAGTGTAATTCTGGCTTCCCAACCATTTTATGAATGAGGCTGTCAGAGGAACCGTTAGTATTCCTTTGGTAGCCTCATTTATCATTTACCTGTTGAAAAGAATTCCAACCTGAAACGTTGGATTGAAAAGGGTCTTTGAACCATCATACTTAGCAATCAGGTAAACTGCTTGTAATGTGAGGAGTAGCCTTTGTGTTAGTGCAATGTCAGTACTTAATATGGGTGAGAAAACAAGTGCAGAATGCTTATATAGGTAAGCATCATTAAGTTTGCTGTTAGATTGACTTTCGATGTGAAGGTTTCTTACTGTTCCCATCCCTGCAAATGCAGATGTAGTAAAACGATAGCGACCAACCTTACGGCTAAATCCAACAAAAGGACCACCATAACCCAGGCTAATACTCGAATTCTCTGAGTTTGTTGAGCTGTAACCCGTTTTCTGGGTTCCTCCGTAAATCCCTGCTGCAATAGAATTGGAGAAATATAAACGAAGAATACCCCCTAGTCCAAAACTTATTCCGCTGATATCCTGATGATTATTTGTTGTTATTGCATATCCTGGCTGAAAAATAAGCATCCCACCGCTGTAATGAACCGATTTTTCTGTTTGTGCAAACAATGAGTGAAATAAGAATAGTAGAACTATCAGAAAAAGAAGTTGTTTTGCATTGTGCTGTTTTGAATGTCGTTTTTCTTGCATATTTTTACCACTTTGACACGGGCAAAATTATAAAAAAACCACCATGAACTTGTTCTTTTGTGCTCTATATTGGATAAACTATCATTTTTAACTATGAAACATCTTGCCTCACTTCTTCTATCACTTCTCATTTCAAACTATGCTAGTTCTCAGCTTCAAAACATCATTGAAAACATCCGAATTCAATATAGCTTGATGGGAATCTCTGTTGTAACTGTATGCGATGGAGAAATTACTGGCTCATACCATTCGGGGTTGAGAGACTTTACAAGAAACCTACCAGTTGATGATAATACAATGTATCGTATTGCCTCCATATCGAAAATGGTTACTGCCATGGGTCTGCTGAAAATTTTCGAAACGGGCCGATTCAACCTTGATGATGATGTAAGCGAGTACCTTGGCTTTAGCTTCAGAAACCCAAATTGGCCCAACGACCCCATAACATTTCGAATGCTTCTTTCGCATACCAGTAGCTTTCAGGATGGTAGCGGATACAGTAGTTTCCTTGGTGCAACCTACAACAATCCTAATCCTCCAAACATACAGACACTTACAAACCCTGGTGGATCGTATTACACTTCTAACATGTGGCGTGCACAAAGGCCTGGTAGCTTCTTTATTTACAGCAACGCCAACTACGGTATCATCGCAACTCTAATCGAAAGGTTGAGCAATGTTCGGTTCGATATCTTTATGAGGGAAAATTTCTTTGAGCCAATGGGAATAACTGGTTCATACAATGTTGCCGACCTAGCTAACAACATCAACGATTTGGCGGTACTTTACCGCAAGAGCGGAGGGGTTTGGACTCCACAAGTTGATAATTATCAGGGTATTGCTCCGAATTCTACGGATTATTCGAGCTACACCATTGGAACCAATGGTTTTATCTTTTCCCCCCAAGGTGGTCTAAGGTGTTCAGCCCTTGATCTTGCAAAAATAATGCAACTACATCTCAATCATGGGTTCTTTGGCTTCCAACCAATAATCTCCTCATCAACACTTTCCGAGATGCACTCCCCTGTATGGTCTTTCAACGGAAGTAATGGCGATAACTACTACGGCCTCTTTCGTAGTTGGGGACTAGGTGTGCAGCTTACAACCAATACCCAGATGGGCGATATAGTGTATCCCGATGTCCCAATGATTGGTCATGCAGGAGAAGCATACGGGCTAATTTCGGATCTTTACTTTGACCCTATGAGGCGTGCGGGTATTGTTTTCATTACCAATGGCTCGTTCTACAATTACGCCTACGGCGTTAGCTCGGCTTTTTATCTTGTGGAAGAAGAGGTTTTCGGTGCAGCTTACCAACACTCGTATCTTTCGTGCACACCAACAACAATTGATACAAATCATTTTGATGAATCCATTTCATTTCCAAACCCCGCTAAGGAGTCAATAGCAATTAAAACAC
>CAYZSD010000127.1:0-10324 GCA_964481075.1 uncultured Rikenellaceae bacterium
CAACATGCTCAATCACCGAGTTGGAAAAGGCAATATCGAATGACATGTCCCCAAATTGATGCAGATTCCTGGCATCACCTGCAACGCTTTTGAGGTTCTCGAAACTGGTATTGGTTTGGCTTAGATTCACTATCGTAACCTCAACATCCTTATTCGATAGAAATCCCATTTTCTGCCAGTAGTTCTCAGTACCTCCGATATCAATTATTTTCAATGGTCGAGGCAAAGGGCTTGTAAGCGCAAGGAATAGCGCAAACCTCTTTTTCCGAAGCCTGTCGGCAAGGCTACCAGCCTGCTCGTTGTTGGCCAGTTTGTTAAGGAAACCTTTCATGTAGAAAAAATTCGTTAACGATTAATTTTCCATTAGCACTTATTCGGTCAAAATTACCAGCTCACGTAGTTCCTCATTGGAAAGGTTTCCAATCCATGTTTCCCCACTCTCAACGGTAATATCTGCAAGATACTTTTTGCTTTTCAGCAGCTCATCAATCTTTTCCTCAAAAGTCCCCTTGCATAGTGGCCGATAAACCATTACGTTTTTGGTTTGTCCAATCCTATATGCTCTATCTGTTGCTTGGGCTTCCACCGCAGGATTCCACCAAAGGTCGTAATGCACAACATTGGATGCGCTTGTGAGGTTCAATCCAGTGCCACCTGCTTTTAGCGATAGGATGAATATGCTGTGCTGCTGCTTTGTGTTAAAATCTTCAACCAGACCATCGCGTACCTTACGGGTAAGTCCACCGTGAAGGAAGAGCGGTGCAAATCCAAATTTTTCGTTTAGCATTTTAACAAGCAATTCACCCATCTCCTTGTATTGGGTGAAGATTAATGTTTTTTCGCCACTTGAGATTGTGTTCTCTAGAATTGAGGTAAGCAATTGTGTTTTTCCCGAAAGATCAATATCGTGCTTGCCCTTTTTTAGGTAATGGACGGGATGGTTGCAAATCTGTTTCAATGCGGTGATAAGCTTAAGAACCAGCCCCCTTCGGGCAATACCTTCATTGGATTCTATGTCCTTCATCGTGGTATTAACAACGCTCTGGTAAATCGCTGCTTGCTCATGCGTAAGGTTGCAATAAAGCGTATTCTCAATCTTGTCGGGGAGATCATCGATGATTAACTTATCGGTTTTCAGCCTTCGAAGCAAGAACGGTCGGGTAACCCTACGGAACACCTCAGTTCTCTGCTGGTCGTGCCATTTCTGGATTGGGATAGCAAAACGTTCTTGGAACGACTTTAAATTTCCTAGGTAACCTTTGTTGATAAAATCGAGGACACTCCAGTAGTCGCTCAGCCGATTCTCAACGGGAGTGCCGCTCATTGCAATCCTAATCTCTGCTTTCAGCTTCTTAACCGCCTTGGTTTGGGCTGTTGAGGGGTTCTTTATATTCTGCGATTCATCGATTACGAGTGCATACCACTTCTGTTTTTCAAGGATTGCGGTATCGTTACGGGCAAGACCGTAGGAGGTAAGCAGAACATCGAATTCTTCCTGTGGGAGCATTCTGTTTGCACCATGATATATCGCCACTTTAAGGCCTGGAGCAAACTTGTCAACCTCCTTCTGCCAGTTGGTGAGGAGGGTTGTTGGGGCAATAACCAACGCTTTTTGCTTCTTGTTGATGAGAGCATTATCCTTAAAATATTGCAGAACTGCAATAACCTGCAAGGTTTTTCCAAGCCCCATATCATCGGCAATAAGTGAGCCAAAGCCCAATCTGCTGTTGTTGGCAATCCACTGAAAGCCTACCAATTGGTATGGTCTCATTGTTGCCTTAATGCTTATGGGTAGGTCTATGGTCTCAGGGGTGAAAGATCTCTTTAGAAGTTCCTGCAATTGCTCTGATATCATTACTGGCGAATCGTTATGCTCGCCTGCAAGCGATGCTCTTAGCAAATCCATTGGCGTAAGTTTGGAATTGGATAGAATCTGCTTGCGAAGCTTTTCCAATTCCTCCTCACTCACCAAAAGGTACTGATTGCGAAGCTTTACGATACCCGTTTTACCTTCCACAAGATCAAAGAACTCGTTAGGGCTAATTGTGCTATCGCCTACTGCCACACCCCACTGGTAGTCGAGCATCTCCATTAGCGAGGTGAACGATTGGTCGGCTGTTTTCGCCTTTGCATCCACATTTATTCCAACCGTTGGGCGTACCAGATGCTTTAAGCCCGAGGGAAGGGCAACCGTTATCCCCAAGAGCTGAATGATGGGCAGTACATCTATCAGAATGCCTGCAAAATCAGTTGTACTAAAGGTTATTTCATTTCCCTTTCCATCAATTGCCATTTTTAATGCTGGAAGGTAGTCGGTTAGTTGAGCTAAATCTTTGAGCAATGAGAGTGAAAGTTCATTATATTGTTGGTTTTTCAAAAAATTTGATAGCGTTTCAACTTCCGATATCCCATTTTTTTTCACCTCAACATCGATGTGAATCGAGAATCCAAAACCTGTTTCATCAATTCTCAGAATGGGAACTGCTGGCTTATCGCCAATGAATAATCGTTTTAGCCATAGCTCAATGGCATTGGGAATTGCATCTTCCTTACTTGAAAAGCTAATAGGATGCCCTAGGAAAAAAAGTCTCTGAATACTATCGAATTGCCATCCGTAGCTTTTTACGCCAAGCTTTGAGGGTTCGATGTACTTGTTGTACCAAAGGTTAATTATGGTTGAGCATAGCGTGTTAAGTTCCTCATTTGGTTTCAATTGTGATTTATCTTTACCCTTTTGGTTATGCTCAATCCTAGCAATTTGAATTGAGGCTAGTTCTTTAGCAAGGATATTGAATTGTTGGTTAATGGCAGGATGAAGGAGTGCGGGTATCCAACGGATGCGATAAGTATTTGCTTCAACTTTAAGAAGTTGGGGAACTATTGCCGATTGAGAGCAAAGCATTTGACAGAAGCAATGGGTTTCCCAAAGAAGTTGTATGGATTTGTCGTAAAGATGCAATTCGTTGAGCTGTGATATAGTGCCAATATCTTTTAGTAGGTTATCCAACTCATTGGATTCGAATTGATTTTCAATGTGATTAGAAATGTGTATTTTGCTCAGATTTAGTAGGTGATTGAATTGCAGTTTTACTCCTGATCCTCGGGGAATTTTTACGATTCTATCAGCTTCACCAATGCTATATCGCTTTGCGAAACGTGCTAAACTCCTGATTGCTTTTTCAAGCACCTCACGAAAATCGTACTCGTAGAATAGGGGTGATGGGGAAAGAAGTTTGGTGATTGTGTTAGATAGATCGGGAATTAACGCATAGTTTAACTCAAGCTCATCGCTCTTTGTATCTTCAACATGGTCATCGACCTTTGCAATTAGAAGCTCTGAAAGCGAAAGGATACTTTCCACGGCATGTTTTTTGGCATCCAGCCCCCTCTTTTTAAGCGATTCAAGAATGTCGAAGCCATGCAGTTCAAACACAAGGAAAGGATTATTATCAATCTCATTGGCAATTATATACACAACTGCTGCTAGGTGCTTGCAAGGTACAGCCCAGTCGGGGCAAGAGCAATCCATATTCAAATCGCGCCAACTACTGGGAAAAAGGCTAATCCGTTTTCTTTCAGCTATATTTAGTAATTCATTGGGTAATTCCCTATTCAGCAGCTTGGAAAGCAAAAACTTGTTCTCAGCGATTTCATTTATGAGTTCGTCTTGCTGCCACTTGCCAAAAACTGGTGATGTGATTGAAATCTTATAAGGAGTTCGTCTTGAACCCTGAACCTTTGCCTCTATCCTGTTTTTGTCAATGTTGATACTGAGAACTGCACCCCTATTTGCATAGGCACTTCCACGGGGAAGGCGATTGCTATAATCGATGTGATTCAGGGCATTGAGCCATTGCTGCCCCCACCATGTTTTTCCGAATCTTGCCATAAATAACTTAATGTGTTTTACTTCTCTCCAAAGAATCGTCGTACCTCCGAATCAAAAGCCCTATCAACAGCTTTACCATCACGTGTTTTAGCCAAGCCTCCACCTGCTGTCTCTTTGAAGTCGTGATGCAGCTTATCGCCCACCTCTTTCATGGTGAGTACCACTTCATCGGGTGAAACGAATGACTTTACCCCACTCAAAGCCATCAACGATGCGCTTATGGCTACCGTAGCAAAGATTCCATTGCGTTTTACGCAAGGCACTTCGACTAATCCGGCAACTGGATCGCAAATAAGACCCAAGGAGTTTTTTATGGCAAGAATGAAAGCCTGCACAATTTCCTGAGCCGATCCTTCCTCAAGATATGTAAGGGCTGCTGCGGCCATAGCTGCTCCAACACCAATCTCGGCCTGACACCCGTAATCGGCACCTGCTGTAGTTACATCATTGAAAAGAATCATTCCTAGAAAACCAGAAACAAGAATCGATTCCAGAATTTTTGTGCGTTCTGGCTTCTCAAACTCCGAATAGGCTTGAATTACCCCAGGTAGTATCCCACACGATCCTGCAGTTGGGCAAGCGACAATAATCCCACATTTGGCATTTACCTCATTCACTGCTACTGCATAAGCTGTTGCCCTTCCAAAAATATTGTCGAAAAGTGACCGTTTCTTAGTAAATCTGTTAATACGTCCAGCATCTCTTCCTGTCAGTTTAAGAAGCGACTGCTCCTTGCTCTTAACTCCTTTCTTCACCGAAGCCTTCATTATTCGCCAGAGCTCAGCAGCCTTCTGAAGGGTCTCGTCGGGATTGGTTCCCTGTAGGCTCCATTCAACCTCAAGTACAACATCAATCAGCGATCTTTTCCCTTTTCTAAGGTATGTCAATAGCTCCTCGAAGGAGTTGAAGGGCATATTGTAGGCTTTACCCTGCTTTGGAACAATATCGATTGGCTCGATAGGAACAGCATTTTTGCTCTTTTTAGCCTCGGCTGCCGTAATGACATCTTCATTAAAGTAAAATAATTCTTCTTTACCGGAAAGCGGGTGATTTAATCGCTTATCGAGATACCTAACCTCAACATTTCCCCCTCCCAGGGAGAAACCTGTGATGGTGTATTTGCTTGATTCCGTTGTTACTACAATTTCAGCAATATTATTATTGTTCTCATTCTGATACTTTACCTCTTCCTCCTTATCACCCTTAATAAACCCAGAGAATGATGCTACAAAATCTTGGAAGTCAATACCACGATCTTTAAGGAAAGCAGGGTCGCCATGCTGTATCATCTGAGGGTGATCGGGTGGAAGCCCCCAAAGCCCACCTCCAATTGCCGATGGGGTATAGTGCCCGGGGCCAGTATCGCGAAACGAACCTAATAACCTAATTTCAATGGATTTGGGACTAACCCTTTCAGCTTTTGAACGAGCTTTGATAATATTCCGGGCAATCTGTCCAATCTTGTTGGCTCCTGCTGTATGGGAGCTTGATGGCCCAACCATTGCTGGCCCAACAATATCGAAAACGCTCATTGGTTTGATGTAACGATGAAGGTACCGCTCAAAATCATCGTGTAGCGACCTAACAACCTCTTTTCTTAACACACCATTCAAGGTGCAATTCACAATATATAAAGATTTTACCTTTTTGTCTTTTCCTTTTATGTACCATAGTTCAATGTAGCTGGGAAAAAGGTTATGCTTCTGAAATGTTTCAATAACATTATTGATTACAGTAATTTTAGCTGAATTAATGCTCTTAATAATTATCGAGGTTTGATTACTGTTACTGCTTGATTTGAACAAAAAACCTTTCTCGCAATCCCTCATCTCCTTGATATTATCGTTAATGTCAGGAAGCTGTACTTTTGCGTGTTCCACCGATGTGATATCCTTGTAGAAAACCGTTATCATATAGTTTTCTGCTTGGTTGCTAACAATTCGATACAAGGTATATGGTTGATATTTATAGGGGTTAAGCGATGAGAGGGTTTTCTCCAATTTAATATGATTAAAATCATGAAGAATGCACTCTTCAAGCTCTTCCCGATGCCTAAAGGTTTTTTCGGTTTGCTCAGTTCTAATTCTATCTTCAACAATATCGAGGCAATACTCAATTTCAGCTTTACTGAATAGATTTTCAATGGATATATCTATAGTCCTTTTTGCATGGTTTGTCATAGTCTTGAAGATTTCCAGATTTTTCGAGTTTAAAAATAGTTCTTTTGTTGTTTGTATAGCACGCTTTTTGAATATGATTTGTTGCTATCTGAAAAAAAAACCGTTCACAAGTTTTATCCTGTGAACGGCTTTTTTTGCGACCCCGGAGGGACTCAAACCCCCAACCTTCTGATCGGTAGTTATAAACTATACCATTTCACCATGTTTTTACTAGCTTTGAAATGTTGATAAATAATTGATAATCAAAAGATATATATTTTTTTTGATATATAATATCAATACTTTATTTTTACTATTCATTCATAAATCGGAGTTTTTTAATAAAAGTATAAAGATATAGTTGCGATTAACAATTGCGTTCATTACATTTACGTGTTCATTGGCAATGAATATATACCAATAATGAAAAAATTAGGAAATCATGAATCGAAATTGCGATTACATCTACGATGCAGCGAAACAGCTAGAAAGCCTAAGTGGCGTTCCAATTACCGTTGAGAGTGACCGGAAAGATTATGATGCTTTACTGACAATCAATAACAAGCAGTTTGTTGTCATCGGCAAAACGGAGGTGCGGACATCCAGCAAGGGACTTGTTTACGCCCAATTGAAAGAGGTAGGGAAAAAAACCAGTAAACCCATTGTTGTTATTGCAAAATTTATTGCAAGGGAGATCGCTAAAGAGTTCAAAGAAAAGGGGATAAACTACATAGATATTGCGGGAAACGGGTACATTAAGAAAGACAGTCTGTCGATATTTGTTAGCGGGCAGAAGCCAGAGAAAACTCCAAAAACTAATCAGGCAAGAGCGTTTCAGGAAGCAGGTGTAAGGCTAATCTTCAACCTACTTTCTGATCCAAAAAACCTAATGCTATCCTATCGGGACCTTGCTGAAAAAACAGGAATTGCAATAGGTTCTGTAAGCAATATTATCAGAGAACTTGAGGATCTTCATTTCATCCTGAAAACCCAACGTAAGAGAGTACTAAAGAATAAACCAGAGCTTTTAAACCGTTGGGTTATTGCATACAATGATGTTCTTCGGCCAAAACTTGTAAAACGGAGAATGCGGTTTGCAGATAAAACCAAGTATGTAGAATGGAGGAATACTTTGATAACAAATGATAGTCGCTCTTTCTTGTGGAGTGGAGAACCTGCCGGTGCTATACTAACTAATTACCTTAAACCGGCTGCTTTTACTATATATACAAACACAAACTGGCAGGAATGTGCTAAGCTGTTCAACATGGTGCCCGATGAGCACGGTGATATTGAAATCATGACCATTTTTTGGGATATTGAGAACTACAAAAACGATAAACTGACCGTTCCTCCTGTAATTGCCTATACCGACCTAATTAATACTGGGCTTGATCGAAACATAGAAACGGCTAGAATGATACTCAAAAATGAACTACCAGATATCAAGTAAGAATTTCGATCAGCCATTACTAAGACCTCTTCTAGAGGTGTTAATTGGATTCTTCAATTCAATTGATACCAAATTCTTTGTAATTGGTGCAACTGCCCGTGATATGATAATGGATGCCCATGGTGAAAGGTCGAGCCGTACAACTCGGGACTTGGATATTGCCATCGCTATAAATGATTGGAAAAAATACACTGACATTGAGGAAGGACTCCTGAAAATAAAAGAATTTAAAAAGGACAACTCTCAAAAACAACGTTTTACATATCAAGATTTCTTCAAATTGGATATCGTTCCATTTGGTGATATAATGAAGATGGATGATAAGATATTTTGGCCTCCTGACGAGCAAACGGCCATGTCAGTTCTTGGATTTGATGATGTAAGTAAGGCTACAGTTGAAATCACCATTGATGAGCACCTGATTTTGAATGTAGCATCATTGCCGGGAATTTTCCTATTAAAAATTGTCGCGTGGATGGAAAGACACCTAACAAAAAAAGATGATGCTGATGATATTGGCTTTATTCTAATGAATTACTTCTCCATCAATGAGTTCAGAATTGCGTATGATCATCCAGATTTGTATGATGATCCCGACTTTTCGATAATGACAGCAGGTGCATTACTTATGGGTAGGGATATCGGAGTAATCTTGCAATCAAACGATACAACAATGAACAAAATAATCGCCATACTCGAAGAAGAAGTTTCAAAGGATGAAGAAAGCAGGCTTATCAATCATATTCTCGAAACAAACCGAATTTTAAAGTTTGAAGAGGTAAGAAAATGTATTTATAATATCATTAAAGGTATTCGCTAAGAGATTTAACTTTCAAATATAGTTTTATGATTTCATTTAATTTGAGTATAAAAATTGGACTTGGGTTGATTACTGCATCTCTTTTGTTAATTCAATTGGATCTGCAACAAATTCCAATTAAATATTTCATTCAAGGGTTCTTATTTGGAATAGGATTAGTATTCCTTGTGAAAGGTTTTCTTAAAAAAAGGCTTCAGTAAAATGATATCTTATTGATAATGGTTCGAATTAGAATTGCACAAGAAAGCGGTGGTTGATTGTTTTCGAACCCTGCAAGAAAACCCTTGTGCGAAATTATGTATCAAAAAAGCCACTCACATTTTCATTCTGCAAGTGGCTCATTCCTAGCGACCCCGGAGGGACTCAAACCCCCAACCTTCTGATCCGTAGTCAGATGCTCTATTCAATTAAGCTACGGAGTCTTTTGCCTTACAAATATAGTTCTCTTTTAGGAGAGTTTCAAGTTTGACCCGATAAAACCCGGAAATAGTTGGATTTAATCTAGTTCTGATTGTCAAGTTTAACAATCTTTTCCTTAATTCTAGCTTTCTTTCCAGTTAGCTTGCGTAGGTAGTATATTCTAGCACGACGAACCTTACCTAGCTTGTTAACTTCAATCTTGTCGATGAAAGGGGAGAACATAGGAAAAATCCTCTCAACACCAACACCGCTTGATATCTTACGAACAGTAAAGGTCAATGTGCTACCTTGTCCTTTACACTGTATTACAACACCCCTGAAACTCTGAATACGTTCCTTGCTCCCTTCAATAATTTTATAGTGTACTGTAACGGTATCACCACTCTTAAAACTGGGGTGTTCCTTGGGTACTTCAAACGCCTTCTCGGCTACTTTAATTAGTTCCATCTTATTTAAATTTTTGTGTTCCAAGCACGTAATATTGCCACTTAGTGTGTTTTATGCAAGAGATTGCGTGCAAAAATGTGCCGCAAAAGTATAAAAAAAATTATATCATGCTACTTTTTAAGCAAAAAAACTGTTCAGAAGAACAGTTTTTTTGCATAGAGTCGTTACATTCCTTTTAATACTAGTGCTTTTCCTCTGTGGGCATCAGTAGCTTATCGCCTGTTGCTTCAATCACTTGTTTTTTCCACCAATCGGGGTACTGTGGATTTCCAACCTTGGCTGGAGCAGCATTATACTCGTTCCATTTGAACACTCCATTTTCCTCCTGCTTAACATTTCCATCGATAAATTTTACCAGCAGGAACTCAAAGAGTTTTTGCCATCTGGCAACAAGTGCATTGGCTGTATTTACAGAGTAGGTGGTAAGGAATGCCTTTGCATCATCTGGATTAGTCTTATACAGCTCTTGTGCTGTTTTATCAACAATTGGGGTCATTTGTTTGTAGAAGTCTTCAAGCTCCTTCTGTACCTTATGGATATCAGCGCTCATTACATCGTAACGAAGGTAGGCAAAATTTGATACCTTGTTGAATACCCAGAAGGCTGCATCGGCTGAGTAGGAAAGTATATTCCCATTGCCTTCGGCAAAAGTTTCGGGTACACGAGTAATTCCACAGTAGATTGGTGTATAAACCGATGTAGCAGCATCGTCAACACCAAACCATATTATTCCACCTATTGGATTTGGCAGCCAGCTACGACTTTGAGTGACGAACGAAAAACCCGTCTGTTGGGTTGCAGTTGCACGCTCGTTTACGTAGGTTTTACCGTCATATTTCCATGTCAAAGGACGCCAACGGTAGGGAAGTCCATGAGGCCCAGCACCTGGGTCTTTGCTCATATCTAATTCGGTATCCTCTAAGTGGTCGCGCATAAAGTTCATAAGATCCTGTGCCGATAGCTTGCGTTCGGGCTTAATCCAAAGAGGCATACGGTTAGCCATATCGTGACCTTTTGCATACTCAAAATGCTTCCACATGCTCTTATCAATATCCTTAAAGAATGACCATACCCTAATTTCGCAGAAACGGGCTGAGCCAAAGTCAAGAGGAGCATAGGTGTCCGAGAAGCTAAAA
>CAYZSD010000128.1:0-10232 GCA_964481075.1 uncultured Rikenellaceae bacterium
GGAAATGCTCTTTCAAAAGCCCTTCAGCTTAATGGAGTGTACTACCAATGGATTGACGCTGAATCCTTCGACGATAAACAACACCTAGGATTTATTGCACAAGATGTGGAAAAAGTTATCCCAGAGGTTGTTAACAATTACAAGGGGGTTTATTCTATGCAGTACGCTCCCATAACAGCGCTCCTTGTAGAAGCTATTAAAGAACAGCAACAAATTATTGATGAGCAACAGAAGGAGATTGAAACCCTGAAAGCAAGAAGCCAGGAGATTGACAAGCTAAGGGAAGAGATTCAAGCAATTATGAAAATAATTGGAAAGTAAACCGATTTCTTTTATTAACATTCTCAAATGGTGGTACTTAGAAATTGGTAACTCACTAAAATTTAGGTGAAAATGAAGAACCCCTGCTCAAACAAGCAGGTGTTCTGAGCTATAGAGAATTACAAGAAAACCTAACCACACTTCGATGCCCCACAGCTCACACAAATAAGGCATCCTTCCTGGTAAACAAGCGATTCTGACCCACACTCGCACTTCTTACCAACCTTGGCTCTTGTGCCATTAGGAATGTAACGACGCAGTGCTCGCTCAACCCCCGCATTCCAAGTATTAATAGTCTCGTTGTCAAGCCTTAGAGAACTTATCAAGTTGACTACGTCGGGAATGGGCATTCCATTACGAAGAACCCCCGAAATCAACTTGGCGTAGTTCCAGAACTCCTTGTTGAACATGTGCGATAGTCCACCAACGGTATTGGTGTAACCAAACTTGTCAACATACTGAAAATCGTATCTACTCCCTCTATCATCTTTGATCTTCAGAATTTTTCCCTTCTTTACTGCCTTGGGTATGGGGAGTACATCGTCTTCAGAAAGACCTGTAAAAATTTCGTATGGTGAACCATTGTAAAGCCCTACAAAAGCAATCCAGTTCTCGTGGTTATTCTTGAAGCGGATTACATCGCACTCCAAAACTTGAGGTCGCTTGGGGGGTGCATTCACAATAACCTCCTCCTTCTTTGAGCTGGACGAAATTAACACACCATCGCGAGAGCCATCACGATAAACAGTACAGCCCTTGCATCCGCTTTCCCAAGCTGTTTGGTAAACCTTCGCAACCATCTCTTCGGTAATCTCGGAGGGTAGGTTAACAGTTACACTTATCGAATGGTCAACCCATTTCTGAATCATTCCCTGCATCTTAACCTTGCTAAGCCAATCTATATCGTTCGATGTTGCCTTATGGTATGGCGACTTGGCAACAATCTCTGCAAGTTGCTCCTCGCTAAACAGCTTAACCTCCTCGGTATTATACCCATTCACCTCAAGCCAGGTTAAAAACTTATGATGAAACACGTTGAACTCTTCCCACGAATCACCAACATCATCAGTGAAGGAAATGGTAACATCCTTATCGTTTGGATTTACCTTACGCCTACGCTTGTAGAAAGGGAGGAAAACTGGCTCAATCCCCGAGGTTGTTTGTGTCATAAGACTGGTTGTTCCTGTTGGGGCGATGGTTAGAAGTGCAATATTTCTCCTTCCATACTTAACCATATCACTATACAACCCCGGATCCTCTTCCTTAATCCTGTTAATGAAAGGATTACTCTTCTCACGCTGTGCATCAAAAATGGGGAATGGCCCACGCTCCTTGGCAAGGTAAACCGATGAACGGTACGCTTCCAGAGCAAGGGTCTTCTGAACTTCCACGGCGAAATCGGTAGCAATATCGGAGCCGTATTGAAGTCCCAATGCTGCAAGCATATCGCCCTCGGCGGTAATACCTATTCCGGTACGCCTTCCTTGAATCGCCTTCTGTCGTATCTTGCTCCACAGATTGCGCTCAACGCTCTTCACCTCATCCTCCTCTGGATCGCTGTCAATCTTAGCCTGAATGGCATCTATCTTCTCCAATTCAAGGTCAATGATATCGTCCATCATTCGCTGTGCAGCATGCACATGCTTCTTGAAAAGGTCGAAGTTGAAACGTGCCTGAATGGTGAACGGGTTCTCAACGTAGCTGTAAAGGTTTAGCGCTATCAAACGGCAGCTATCGTATGGACAAAGAGGTATCTCGCCGCATGGATTGGTGGATACAGTTTTAAAACCCATGTCGCTGTACGTGTCAGGAATCGATTCCTTTATCACTGTATCCCAAAACAAAACGCCTGGTTCAGCCGATTTCCATGCATTATGGATAATCTTCTTCCATAGCTCACGTGCATCTGCCTCCCTACGGAAAGTTGGATTTGGAGAATCCACAGGGTACTGCTGCATGTAAGGCTTTCCTTCCACAACTGCCCGCATGAACTCATCATCAATCTTCACCGAAACATTAGCTCCCGTAATCTTTCCAGCCTCCATTTTGGCATCAATAAACTTCTCTGCATCGGGGTGCTTTATGGATATTGAAAGCATCAACGCTCCACGCCTGCCATCCTGCGCCACCTCTCTGGTGGAGTTGGAATATCGCTCCATGAAGGGCACTACACCAGTCGATGTTAGCGCACTGTTAAGCACTGGGCTTCCCTTTGGCCTAATGTGGGAAAGGTCGTGCCCTACCCCACCTCTACGCTTCATGAGTTGTACCTGCTCTTCGTCAACCTTCATTATCCCCCCATAGGAGTCGGCATCCCCCTTGTTTCCAATCACAAAACAATTCGAAAGGCTAGCAATTTGATACGGATTGCCTATACCCGTCATTGGACCACCCTGAGGAACAATATACTTGAACTCCTTTAGGAGTTCAAAAATTGCCTCTACTTCCATTGGATTGGCATACTTCTTCTCTATTCGTGCTATCTCTCGAGCTAAACGCCAATGCATGTCTTCCGGAGACTTTTCGTAAATCTTTCCAAATGAGTCCTTTAAGGCATACTTGCTAACCCATACCTTTGCGGCCATCTCATCGCCCTGAAAGTATTGGATGGTGGCCTTCATTGCTTCTTCGTGGGTGTAGGTCATCTTTGGTTCTTTAATCTCACTTTTTCTAACGGTAATATTTTCGCCTAGATTCATTTTAATTATATAGGGTTTATGGTTTGGTTTTGCGACAATCATTCACTACGCTGATAAAAAAGTAGTTATAATTTTCTACCAGCATAACAAAAAACGTATGCAAGTTACTAAACCAAAAACATTGCCACCAAGTTTTATACGGTTAAGAAATAAACAATTTCTTAAAGTTATCAACATCACATCGCGTTGAATTTCATGTTATTACATAGGTGTTTGTAAATCAACAAGAAGTCGTGAAACCTTTTAACAGTAAGAAAAAATATGGAATTTCAAAAAAGTGGTCTTATCAATTTTTTGTTATAGTTAGCTATTATTTATACTTGGCTTAACGTTATCTTTGGAAATGATAATACAAAAAAAACCACTACTGTCCTACTAATTAATACAGATTTCTCGCTTCGCTCGAAATGACAAGACTTTCAGGAAGTCAAGGCTGGTGAGGGGGTGATGGCGGCTTCGCCGCCATCACCCCCTCACCCCCTCACCTTTCACAACGTAACAGCCTGTCATTTCGAGCGAAGCGAGACCTCGAAGATGCAGCGAAGCTAAATCAATTACATGATTATCATCATAAAAATTACTTAGTCGGACAGTAGTGAAAAAAAACATAACTATTAAAATGCTTACTGTAATTAATAGTCATAGAAGCGATTACCCTTCTCCCCTGACACTTAAGAAGGGTGAAAAGGTGGTTCTTGGTAAAGTTTATCAGGGTGCCGAGGATTGGCCCAACTGGATTTTCTGCAAAAAGTTGGATGGAAGCAACGAGGGTTGGGTGCCCGAACAACTTATCGAGCGAAGAGAAAACCACGGGCTTGTACTGGAAGATTACTCGGCCAATGAGCTGAACGTTGATGTGGGCGAAACCCTTGAAGCCATTAAGGAGATGAATGGCTGGGTTTGGTGCAAAAAGGTGAAATGCGAGGAGATGGGCTGGGTTCCCTTAAAAAACGTAAAAAAGGATAACTAATTGCATTTCAATCATTTAAGGTAAATTATCCATTAGTTAATTATAGTACGTTGAAAGCCTTTTCTTGAAAACCCTATCGTTTGCCTCGTTGATAGCATCGATTATTGCCTCAATCTTATCAATCCTATTGCTCTGCTCCTGATCCGATATCCTATCGAAATCCTGAAAAACCACATAATCAATCTTATAGCCACTCATATCGAGCGACATGGCCACTGCCGCCTTGAAATCGTCGAAAATAATCACTGAGGGTAGGTTAAACAGGTTGTACTTAACCACAGCCGTTTCCACTCGGTTTTGAATGAAATCAATCTGGTCGGCACCAAGGTACTTGGCCCCAAGGAGCAACCGGATTAAATCAATCTGAGCAACCTGAGTTCGCTTCCCCTCCTTGCGCATCACATCGTATTCCTTTTGCGAGGTCTTTAAGAAAAGGTTAAGAAACCTCTCTGGAACCCCCTGTAGATCCTTTAAATCTTTCTCCTTCACCCTTTTTCGGTATTCTCTCTTTGCTTGTCGCTGCTCAAAGGGAATATAGTACTCCCATTTTTTTGTTCGTTTGTAGGTTTTGGTCATTGGCTTTGGCTTCCAGTTGGTAACTGGACGCTTCATTATAGCATCCGAAAGGTTGAGCTGCTGCGATTCCAAAGAAAAAATGAGGCTGTTAACGAAATGTACATATCCCCCGCCAAGTGTACCGTGTAATGACGACCACAAGGTCTTGACTCTTTGCTTGGCAAGAGTATCGGTAACAGTATTCTTTTCTACCTCCAGCTTCCTTTGCTTAATATAATTAATAAACTCTTCGTCAAGGTTCACAGGGTAGTAGGTGGTTGACTCGGTGTTGGGATTGAACACCAAATCGCCTGTATGGTACAAGCCCCTGACATCAACAACATAGTTTGAGTCGTTGGCCAGCTTAACATGCAGGTTGTAATCGCGACCCCAACGCATTTCGCTTATCGGGGCACCTTGAGACTGACAAACTCCCACTCTTGGCACTGCAAGCATCAAGCATACTAGAATTAGGCTGAACATCATCGCTCTCATGGTGAAAAATTTTCCCTAAATTTATCGAAAAAGGACTAAACAAGTGACGCTTCTTGTAAAAAAATCGTTTCAACCCTCAAAAAAAAGAGAGACTTCTTGATACTTCATCTCGAAATCTCTCCTTATAACATTTACATACAACAACATACTACCTTTCGGTAAGCATTTTTTCAATCCTTTCTAGTCGAGCCTTAAGCTCATCGATGGTTTGATTCTGCTGCTCGATGATACTCTGCTGCTCCTTGATGGCCTCGATTAGAACAGCGCTCATCTCAGAATACCTAACCTCTTTGTATCCATTCCCTTCATTGGAATAGACAAGTTCTGGTAAAACCTTCTCTACTTCCTGTGCCACTAGACCGATAGTTGGTGATTTCTTATTAAGTTCCAGCCAACTAAAACTAACTCCTTGAAGTTGCATCACTTTCTGCAACGAACCTTTTAGAGGAACAATATCTTTCTTCAACCGAATATCTGATAGTGAACCTGACTTGGCTAAACTCCTCATAATCTGACCGTCAGGGCTAACATAAAGGTTAGGCTCAAAATTTGTCTCGGCAGTATAAGCTCCCATGCAGTAAAATGATAAAATGTCATTATTTCCCAGCCTCACCTGATTTGACCCGTTTATTACCACCCCATGGCCTATGGCTACGGTGTTGTTATAGGTGTCAAACTCGCTAATAACGCTTGTCTCAGAACCAACAGAAACGTTGAAGGAGCCTGTCCTCAGATTATATAACGCTGAATCGCCGATGGCAGTGTTCTTCTCACCTTCGGCATCCCAAAGGGCGCGTCCACCAATGGCTACTGTTCCCGATTGAGAGGAAACCATTCGCCCGGCAGCAGAACCAATACCAATATTATTATTTCCTGTAGTATTACCTCCCAGACCTCCCCCAATGGAAATATTATCGCTTCCTGTGGTGTTCAAGTTAAGGGCATAGCTACCAAAGGCAATATTTCTAGAACCTGATGTATTTCCCTTCAACGATAGCAAGCCCATTGCAATATTCTCGTCGCCAGTGTTTTGTCCCATAAATGCCTGCTCACCAATGGCTATATTCCAATGTCCAGTAGTGTTACCTTTCAATGCTTCATCGCCAATGGCAACGTTCTGTCCGCCGGAAGTGTTAGAATAACCAGCTCTGTTACCTATAAAAACATTTAGCCCTCCGTGCCACCAGAGTTCTCCAGCATCTGAATTTTTTCCTGCTTCATAACCAAGGAAAACGTTTCGCTGATTTGTTGTTCCTGTATAACCGGCATGGTATCCCAGGTAAACGTTGTAGCTACCCTCATCGGCATTGTAGCCTGTGTTTTTATATCCACTTTCATAACCTATGAATACGTTCTTACTGCCAAATGCATTATCGTTACCTGTTTGAAAACCCAAAAAGGTATTGTAGCTACCCTTGTTGTTAACCCCCGAATTATATCCCAGCATCACGTTATAACTACCAGAAACAGAATATTGTCCGCAACCATCACCAATCATGATATTGCTTTGACCCGACTGAATGGCATAACCCGATCTGTTCCCAATAAACACGTTTGAACTTCCATCTTGGTTACCAGCGCCACTTAAGCTGCCCAAGAACACATTGTTTTGACCATTAGAATTATTCTGTCCACTATTGTTTCCCATAAATATGTTAAAGTTGCCAGTTGTGTTATTGTGTCCGCTATAGTAACCAAGAAAGACATTGTAGTACCCTTCAGTGTTGCTTGAGCCTGCACTTCCACCTAGGAATACATTGTAGTGCCCCCCTTGATTGCTATAGCCTGCGCCTTGGCCAATAAAAACATTGCTCCATCCGTTATTGTTTTCAAATCCACACTCTGTTCCAATAAAAACGTTTCCCATACCTGTTTGATTCTTTTTTCCGCAGTAATTACCCAAAAAGACATTGGATTGCCCGTGTTGGTTCTCTTCGCCACATCCATTTCCTATAAATAAATTTCCAGATCCGGATTGGTTAAGCATCCCGGCATAGTTTCCAAGAAATACGTTATTTTGTCCTGATGTATTTTCCCTACCACTCTCATTACCAATAAAAATATTTGAGTGACCCTGAGTGTTTCTAAGGCCAGAATTATACCCCATAAAGACATTATACGATCCTGTAGTATTGTCTTTCCCAACCTGATACCCAATAAAGGTGTTGTAACTGGTTGTATTATTCATACCTGCCTGATATCCTACAAAAGTGTTATAGTTACCACTTTCATTTGATGAACCCGACTGGTAACCAAGGAATACATTATGAAACCCACTTAGGTTACTAAGACCAGATTCAACCCCTAAAAATATGTTTTGGCTTCCATAACGATTTGATGCACCAGATTTTACTCCCATAAAAATATTTTGCTTACCTGTGGTAGTGCTGTCACCAGCCTGTTCGCCGATAAACACATTCTGTTCGCCATTGGTTGCCATCCTTCCAGCTTTGCTACCGATATACACATTACCCCCTTGATTTTCATGCGATTTGCCAGCCTGATAGCCAATGAATGTGTTATCGCTACCAGTATTGCTTTGCCCCGATTCAAACCCAAGAAATGTATTTAAGCTTCCATCGATATTGGTATGCCCCGATTGGTAACCTATAAAAATATTCTCGCTCCCACTTTGGCTATTCTTTCCAGCTTCAAAACCTATGAATGAGTTGTATAGCCCTGATACATTGGCTCCTCCAGCTTCATGCCCAATGAAGTAATTCTCAGGTGTTAGAAACATAAAATTACTAGCATCGCTCTTTTGTCCAGAATAACCACCAATAGCGAACCCTCCTTTATTACTCTTCCCTCCTGATGACTCGGTATCAACGTATATCCTTGTGCTATCTCGAGTTACTCTAAGCAATTCGCCTTCAAGCTGCTTCTGTCCTGAGTAGCCCCCAATGGCGAAGCCACCCTTGTTACTCTTCTCCCCTTCTGATGATGCTTCTGTATTAACGTATATTCTCGTACTGTCGGGGTTAATAAGCATAAGATCGTATTGTAATGCCTTCTGTCCGGAATAGCCACCTATGGCGAATCCCCCCTTATTGCTTTTACCTCCCTCTGGTTCAACTACTTCTTCCTTGATGTTGAAGCGAACATTACTGGGTGAAATCGATAGAAAATCGATAGGAACTTCCTTCTGTCCGGAATAGCCACCTATGGCGAAGCCACTCTTACTGCTTTTTGTTGATGTTGGGTCGATGTATATGCGGGTAGAATCTGGGCTAACAAACAATACATTATAAGGTGTAGCTTTTTGTCCAGAGTAACCTCCAATGGCAAAGCCCCCTTTGTTGCTTTTGCCATCGGGCTGGCGAAGGTAAACCCTTACACTGTCAGGCGTAACACGAAAATATTCCGTGGCTTCGTCACCCTCCTTCTGCCCCGTTAAGCCTCCAATGGCAAAACCGCTTTTATTGCTCTTACCCTCTCCCGTATCTACAACATCATCAACGTACATACGAATACCCGTTTCGTAAACGGCAAAAACAACCTGACCTGCCTTGTTGCGGACAACAAATAATGGGTCGTCCTCACCAACATCGGGGCTTGCAACAAACTGTGCCGCTGTTCGGGCATGAAGGGCGTAAGGGACTGATTGAAGCTTCGATACTCCCAACTCAACGTAGTTTTCTTCTCCTTCAGTATCGATTTCTACCTTAAGAAATATATCGTTTTGACTCCAAGGTACATCAACAAAAAGGCCACCTAAAACAACCCCATCGCCTACAATAAGGTTAATTGTTCCAGAAATTGACGTTAGGGTTGAATGCTTCTCAACGTAATAAAAAATGCTGCCATCCTCGCTTACAAGCGAGATCTTAACATTCACTGACTGTACGGCAAGAGGCTGACCCTCTGCATTCCTAAGTACAGCCTGATAGTTAAAGCCCTGTGGGGCCTGAGCTTTTGCTGCCACTATCAAAACTGATAGGAGGGCGAAAACGATTAGTTTTTTCATAGGTTTAATATTTTTTTTGGGCAATCACAAAAGATACCAACACTTGTTAATCGAGTTAACAATATACTAACCTGTTAGTCAATCCATTAATTACATTGGTTTGTTTTCTAAATTAACATTTTTTTACAAACAAATCTGTCTTTCATAATAAAGAAATAGTTATTTTATTTTTTCTAACTACATTTTTTCTAAAAATTCATTACTTTTAAACCTCGTAACTCAAACCTTACATACAACTAAAAGTGTAATTATCAGGCTTTTAGAGCCTTTAGGGTGCATTAATTATGATTAGAGTAAGTAATTCGATATTGTTATTTATACTTTTATTCATAGCTACTTTCAGTTTTGGTCAAATCAATCAAACTGGTTTACCTTTCATTCGTACCTTCATGCCAGAAGATTACGATGGTAGCGACCAGAACTGGGCTGCTGTGCAGGATAATAGGGGTATAATGTATTTTGGCAATAACGATAGAGGTGTTCTTGAGTACGATGGAAAGACCTGGCGAAAAATCCCTGTGCCCTACAATGCCAGTGTTCGATCTCTTGCTGTCGATTCGCTTGGGACTGTTTATGTTGGTACTATTGGTGAGTTTGGCTACCTTGCTCCAGATAACTCAGGAAAATTAGAGTATAAATCTTTATTCTCTCTTATTGAGGAGCCTCTAAGTCACGTTAACGACATATTCAAAATATACGTCCATAAAGGAATTGTTTACTTCTACTCACAAAACTATCTTTTCCGCTACGATGGCAAAAAGGTTGATTACTTCGATATTAACCCAAACAAAGATTACTATAATCTTTTCTCTTTCTTGGTTAACAACCGAATTTACATTGGTTCGTACATCCTTGGGCTAAGAGAATTTGCTGATTCTAGTGCTACCATTGCTCCAAATGGTGAGTATTTTAAGGGTTTTAACATATTCTCAATAACGCCATACGATCATGAATGGGTAGATGTGATTACTCACAGGGGTATATATCGATACAATCAGAATTCTGGAGAAGCCGTTGAACTTTCGTCCTGGAAAAAGCTTTACGGCAAAACCAGTGAAATCGACGCTATCCCCTATCATGGTATATCGCTCGAAAACAAGTCGTTGGGGATAGCCTTCCTTTTTAGCAAAAGGTTCAGCTTTACCCAAACCGATTCGCTTACCAGACCAAGAACTGTCCTTAATACAAGCAACGGCCTTCCCGACGAAACAGTTACTTTTCTTTG
>CAYZSD010000129.1:0-10211 GCA_964481075.1 uncultured Rikenellaceae bacterium
GAATATGTGATAGATACAATCTTGATGAAATTGATGCTGGTGTACGATTTCGGACAAGCAGTTTGTGTTTACATTAAATTTTGGTTTGCGTATTTTATTTTGTTATAAATAGCAAAGGGTGCCTAAAAAGCGAACCAAGTAATGCTGAATCTCACGGGGTGTAAGATTCATCCATTTTACACTTTTTAGACACCCTAATAAAAACTCTACTCGTACACCATAAGAACGAAGTTCTTGGGTACTCTATCGCCCTCTTTTACATTAATAGTTGAGATGATTCCGGGGAATGGTGCGAGAACACGGTTCTGCATCTTCATTGCCTCAAATACCAGAATCAAATCGCCTGGTTCAACCCTTTGTCCTTCTTTTACGGCAACTTTGATAATTGTGCCAGGGATGAACGATTTTAACTCTTTTAGTTTGGGTGCAGCCCACTTGGTTCGAAGCTCATTCTTTCTGGAAGTAAGTGTTCGATACTTTGTACCTTCAATAACCATTGTCTTGAACATGGGATGCTCCGATATAGAAGTTTTTTCAACAACCTCTACCTCAACGCTTTTGCTTTTAGAATCTTTTTCCATATCAGGTTGTTTTTAGAATGGAGGTATTCCGTGCTTCTTCCATGGTTTATCCACAACCTTATTTACCGATACCTCTAGGGCATGGATAAGAAGTTTACGGGTTTCGGAAGGCTCAATTACCGTATCGATGTAACCTCTTGCAGCGGCAACGTAGGGGTTTGCAAATTTTTGCTTGTACTCCTTAACCTTCTGGCGGCGCATCTTGTCGGGATCCTCGGCCTCCATAATTTCCTTACGGAAGATGATATTTGCAGCACCCTCTGGACCCATAACGGCAATCTCTGCACCCGGCCAAGCGAACACAAAATCGGCACGTAGGTGTCGAGAATTCATGGCGATATAGCCTCCGCCATAAGCTTTACGAATAATTACAGTCATTTTGGGTACTGAAGCTTCGCTGTAAGCGTAAAGCACCTTTGCTCCATGACGGATAACGCCAGCATGTTCCTGATCAACTCCCGGTAGGTATCCCGGAAGGTCAACTAGGGTTACCAATGGAATGCTGAAGGCGTTGCAGTAGCGGATAAATCGGGCAGCCTTGTCGGACGAGTCCACATCAAGCACACCTGCAAGTACGAGCGGTTGATTAGCAACGAAACCAACGGTGTCACCATTCATCCTTCCAAAACCTACCACAATGTTTGATGCCCAATACTCATGAATTTCGAAGAAATCGGAGTCATCGGCAATGGCCTTAATAACATCCCTAACGTCGTAGGGTTGTTTTGGGTCGCCGGGTACAATGTTTTCAATGTTGTACTCAGGTTTTGGATCTTTTGGTTCGAACTTGCGTGCCTTCTTGGTGTTGTTCCAAGGGATGTAGGTGATAAGCTTCTTTATCTGCTCGAAGCACTCCATTTCGCTTTCGGCATAGAAGTGGGCATTACCAGTGATTTCGGCGTGTACGCGGGCACCACCCAGCTCTTCCATGGAGATTTCCTCACCAAGAACGGTCTTAATCACCTCTGGACCAGTAATAAACATCTTTGAGATGTTGTCAACAGTGAATACGAAATCGGTTAGGGCTGGGGAGTAAACTGCTCCACCTGCACAAGGGCCAAGGATTACCGAAATTTGTGGTATTACACCGCTAGCGAGGGTGTTTCGGAAGAAGATTTCACCGTATCCTGCCAGTGAGTTAACACCCTCCTGAATACGAGCACCTCCAGAGTCATTGATTCCGATAAGCGGAATCCTCATTCGAAGGGCATAATCCATAATCTTTGTAATCTTTCTTGCGTGCATTAGCCCAAGCGACCCCCCGGCAACGGTGAAGTCCTGGGCAAAAATTGCAACTGGTGCGCCATATATTGTGCCAGTTCCAATGACTACACCATCGCCATGAAGTACTTTGGACTCCATGCCAAAGTCGCGAGCTTCATGCTCAACGAAGAGGTCGTACTCATTGAAGGAATCCTCATCAAGAAGGGCAACAACCCGTTCGCGGGCGGTTAGTTTACCCATTGCTTGCTGCTTGGCTATGGCCTGTTCGCCACCTCCAAGAAGAATCTCTTCCTTACGCTTCTTCAGCTCTAATATTTTCCTTTTTAAGGGCATAAGCTTCCTTTATTGGTTAGTATTAATTGCATTCAAACAAAAAAACATTTTGCCAATTTATAACTGCAACGTTAATAAATCCATCTTACATTTTAACTCAGAAAACCTATTTTTTGATGATTTTTTATTAACAATCCAAGATATTCAATGATTTACAAAGAAAAATAGATGTATTCTATAATCCTGTGATTCTTTTTATTTCGTTAAGCTTGTTGAGTGCTTCAAGTGGGGTAAGGTTATTTATATCGAGTTTTGAAAGTTGGTCACGAATTTGTTTCAGTACAGGATCATCAAGTTGAAAAAAGCTTAACTGGTATCCCTCGCGCTGTTTCCCAAGATCTGATGAAGGCTTCCGTAGGTTTTGGTTCTGCGGGGTACGTTCAAGATCCTTAAGAATCTCGTTGGCCCTTTTAACAACGCTTGGAGGCATACCCGCCATTCGAGCCACATGGATTCCGAAGCTATGAGCACTTCCACCGGGTATTAGCTTGCGAAGGAAGATGACCTTGTTGTCGAGCTCCTTAATGGAAACATTGAAATTCTTGATACGTGGAAAAGCTCCTTCCATTTCGTTTAATTCATGGTAGTGTGTTGCAAACAGTGTTTTTGCCTTTCCAAGGGGATTTTCATGAATATATTCGGTCATAGCCCAGGCAATGGATATCCCATCGTAGGTTGAGGTTCCTCGCCCAATCTCATCGAGTAGGATAAGGCTCCTTTCCGAGATATTATTTAGAATGCTTGCTGCTTCCAGCATCTCAACCATAAAGGTCGATTCGCCGAGCGATATGTTATCGGAGGCACCTACCCTGGTGAAAATTTTATCGACTAACCCAATACTCGCTTCACGAGCCGGAACGAAGGATCCTATTTGGGCAAGAAGGACAACTAGCGCTGTTTGCCTGAGAAGGGCAGACTTACCCGACATGTTTGGCCCGGTAATAATGATTATTTGTTGGCTTGTTGTATCCAGAAAAATATCGTTTGAAACGTACTCGTTACCAGGGGGTAAAACCCTCTCAATTACAGGGTGTCGTCCCTCTTTTATGTCAAGCACATCCGATTCCTCAATTTTTGGTTTGCAGTAGCGATAATCAATGGCGCATTTAGCAAACGAAAGCAAACAATCGATTTGAGCAATGAGGTTTGCATTTAGCTGTATCGATGCAATATACTCTGTAAGGCTGAAAACAAGCTGCTCGAAGAGCTGCTGCTCAATGGCCAATACCTTTTCCTCGGCACCAAGGATTTTCGACTCATACTCCTTAAGCTCTTCGGTGATATACCTTTCCGCAGATACCAGGGTTTGCTTCCTAATCCATTCAGTTGGGACTTTCTCCTTGTGGGTGTTACGCACTTCAATGTAGTATCCAAAAACATTGTTGAAGCTTACCTTGAGCGATGGTATCCCTGTTCGCTCCGACTCCCTTTGCTGTAGCTCAAGAAGGTAGTTTTTGCCCGAACTCATTATCTGTCGCAATTCGTCGAGCTCTTGATTAATACCACTAGCTATAACATTCCCTTTATTCAACAGTGCAGGTGGGTCGGCAACTATTTCTTTATCAATTCTTTCGCGAATGCGAGTGCATAGGTTTATTTGCTCACCAATCCGTTGTAGGGTCCGTTCTTCAGCATTCTCGCAAATCTGTTTAATGGGTATCAGGACATGAAGAGCATTCCTAAGGCTCACAAGCTCACGAGGAGTAATTCTGCCAACGGCAGCTTTCGAGATAATTCGCTCCAGGTCTCCAATCTCTCTGATATAATCACGAAGAGTTTCGGCTATTTCAGGTTTTGAAATGAAGTAATCAACCACATTGAGCCTCTCATTGATAGGATTGATGTCTTTCAGGGGGAGGACAATCCATTTTTTCAGCAGTCTTCCTCCCATTGGCGAGAGGGTTTTGTCTATAATATCTATAAGTGTTCTCGCACCTTCATTCACCGAGTAGAACAGCTCAAGGTTTCGAATGGTGAACTTATCAAGCCACACATACTTGTCCTCATCGAGTCGTGAAATGGAACTGATATGCTTGGTTTGATGGTGTTGGGTGAGCTCGAGGTAGTAAAGGATTGCCCCTGCTGCAATTATTCCATGTCGAATGCCATCGACTCCAAAGCCTTTCAGGCTTGAAGTTTGGAAGTGACCAAGCAGCTTTTCTCTTGCGCTCTCCTCGTTGAAAGCCCATTCATCGAATTTGTAGAGATAGTGCTTTGTGCCAAAAAAATCGGTAAACTCTTTGTATGCCGACCTTTCAACAAGTATTTCTTTCGGGTTGAAGTTTGTGATAAGCTTGTCGATATAATCAAAGGTTCCTTCAGCAGCATAAAACTCCCCCGTAGAAATATCGAGGAAGGCAATTCCAGCTATTTTCCTTTCAATGTAAACGCAAGCCAGAAAGTTATTCTCTTTCTTTTCCAGAACATTGTCGTTAAACGAGACACCAGGAGTAACAAGCTCTGTGATTCCTCGCTTTACAATGGTTTTGGTTTGCTTCGGATCTTCAAGTTGTTCGCAAATTGCAACCCGTTGTCCTGCGCGAACCAGCTTGGGGAGGTAAGTATCGAGAGCGTGGTGAGGAAATCCAGCCAGCTCAACAAACGAAGCTGCACCGTTGGCCCTTCGGGTAAGGGTTATACCAAGGATGTCGGCTGTTTTTATTGCGTCCTCGCTGAAGGTTTCGTAGAAATCGCCTACTCTAAACAGGAGAATGGCATCAGGGTGCTTCCTTTTGATTGCATTATACTGCTTCATCAGTGGGGTTTCCACTATATCTCCTGATGTTTTCAAAGTATTATTCTTTGCTTTTGGTTAAGCGCAAATATATGAAAAATGTATTCATTAGGTCAAATTATTGAAAACCGCATAAAAAGTTTGAAAAGCCTTTAAAAACCTTTGGTTTTTGTGTAATCGTATTGGTTTTTACCTTATTTTTAGCGCAAAAATATTTATATGCAATTGCTATCAGGTATGAAGTTTAGTTCGCGCCTAAACCTCGTTATCATTTTTCTAAGTGTACTGATGATATTTGTTCTTTCTAACAAAACGTATAAGGTTCAGACGCAGCGCATTAAGGATGATGTTGACAGGTTTTGCTTTGATCAATCATCCCTTATTGCCAAGTATATATCCCTCTCGAGCAGTAATGGAGAAATTGATGATTCTCCTGAAACAAAAAGGAAACTTTCGAATTATCTTTCCCAAAAGATATATTTTGAACGTGGTTATCCTTTCGTTGTAAATGCTAACGGCGAAATTCTAATCCATCCTTCAACCTCGCCATCGCAAAGCGATTTGCTAAATGCAAGAGAGGTTTCTAGTAAAATGGAGAGGGGACAAACTCACATGAAAATAATTGGTGAAGAGTGGTACGTATACTATTTCAGAATTGAAAGCACAAATTTGGGGGTTGTACTCAAAATACCGCAAAAAGAAGCCAACTACGAACTAAAGAAGAAGACAAGAGTTGTTTTCGCTTTCTCTTTTATTTTTATGTCAATTTTCTTTTCAATTCTAATCAGCTTTACTAAAACCATAACACAGCCTTTGGATAGAGGGATTAGTTTTGCAAAAAAACTCACTTACGGCGATTTGACTAGCAATATTTGCATATCGAGGAACGATGAAATGGGAGACCTTGCCAAAGCGCTTAATGCTATGTCTATCAAGTTAAAAGAGGTTGTTGGCGAGATTAATGGGGGTGTTCAACAGGTTTTGGTAACTGGTGAGGAGATTGAAAACTCGTCCAACGCCGTTTCAGAAGGGGCAAACCGTCAGGCTACTACAGTCGAAGAACTTGCCAGAACAGTTAGCAATATCGCTTCGAATTTTAGTATCGCTTCTAAAAATGCAAGCAGAACGGGGAGTATTGCCAAAGCAACAGCAGCCGACCTGGATAAAGTAAGCCAATCATCGGCAGAAAGCATTAATGCAATACGGCAGATTGCAAATAGAATAGGTGTAATTAGTGAGATAGCGTTTCAAACGAATCTTTTAGCATTAAATGCTGCTGTTGAGGCAGCTAGAGCCGGGGAGCATGGAAGAGGCTTTGCAGTGGTCGCATCGGAAGTTAGAAAGTTGGCTGAAAGGAGCAAAGTAGCTGCTCACGAAATAAATGAGCTATCGGAGAAGACAGTGATTGCAACCGAAAAGGCTGGAGAGCAGATGCACGAAATCCTTCCAAGTATTAAACAAAGTACAATGCTAATTCAGGAAATTGCGGCTTCAATTGTAATGCTCGAAGAAAATATTGAGCAGATAAACCATGGGGCTCAACAGTTAAATCAAGTAACCCAACAGAATGCTTCCCTCTCAGAAGAAATAAACGCTTCTGCCGCAACCATGACCTCGAGTTCGAAGTCGCTCTCTGATCTAATGGCTTACTTCAAGATTAGCTAATACCATAAAAATTGTGTTATGAGGATACTTGGAAAGTTAAGGATAAAGGCTCGAATGAATGTGGTTATTTCTACTTCAGCAGTAATAATGGTGTTTTCATTAGCATTTGTTGCCTACCTTTTTGAAAGCAAAAGAATTAAGGATAATGTAGATTTTTATACAATTAACTACCTTATTGGTGCTGGTGATATTGTTACCTCGGTGATAGAATCACAAAGTGTTGGTGACGAAGAAGCATTGATAAGAAAGTTAGAGCACGATCTCTCGAAAATCAACAATTTTGGAGCAGGTTATGTGTTTGTCTTTAGTACCGACAAAAAGATGGAGATACATCCTAAAAGTCACCTTGCCCGTGTCGATGTTCAGAAGGCTAACGAGTTTTCGTCAAAAGGAATGCTTAAGAAAAGAAATACTTATTCAACTGGCGAGACCGGCAACTTGAGTCAAGCAATAATGTATGTTCACAAATTAAGCATGCCAGGAAATTATCATGTTGCAGCAAAAGTTTATACCGAAGAGGCCTACGCTGAAATACGAAAAATGCTAAACACCATGTTTTGGTTTGCACCAGTAGCCTTTTTGTTGTTTTTTGTTGTTGTGCTTGCCTTTAGTAATTCTCTCGTTAAACCACTTAAGGAAGGGGTAAGCTTTGCTAGCCAAATATCAAGAGGAAACTTAACAGCGACTATTTCTGTTAATCGGCACGATGATGTGGGGTTGCTTTCAACACTACTCAACGAAATGACGACAAAGCTTAAAGAAATCATTCAGTTCATTGAGCAGGGTGCAGAAGATGTTAACCTAAACAGTTCGCAGGTAAATATTGGATCCCAGAGTTTGGCGTCGGGAGCAAACGAGCAAGCATCAACGGTTGAGGAACTGGCATCATCAATTGAAGAGATATCATCAAACATCGATCAGGTAGCGGAAAATGCCACCAATGCAACATCATTAACCCAAAATGCAGCATCGAAGATGCATGAGGTGGGTGTATCGGCTTCTCAAAGCAACGATGCCGTTCGTTTGATTTCTGATAAAATCCGAATTATTACAGATATTGCATTTCAAACAAATATCCTTGCCCTAAATGCCGCCGTCGAGGCTGCCCGTGCTGGCGCGCATGGAAAAGGTTTTTCTGTTGTCGCCGGTGGGGTTCGCAAGCTCGCCGAAAGGAGCAAACTAGCTGCCGATGAGATTAGTGCCCTTTCGAGCCAAACGGTGATGGTAACCTCACAGGCTTATACCATGCTACAAAAGCTAATCCCAGAAGTGCGGCAAACTGCAAACCTTATTGAGGAGGTGGTAGCCATTGCAAACGAGCAAAGGCATAGTATGGATCAGGTAAACATTGCTGTTCAGGAGTTGAATCAGGTTAGCCAGGAGAATGCTGTAGCAGCAGAAGAGTTGGCTTCAGGTACAGCAGCTCTTAACGAACAGGCAAAAGGCTTTCTTGGTATGATTAGTTTTTTTAAGTACAAGTAAGGCGCTAAAACATAGGATAATCATTGTACTACTAACAGACTTATTTAAAGTCATTTCTCATTAATTACCAAAAAATTGTAAAATCTTTAAGTGTTCAATTTAAAAAAGCCCACAACCTCCATAAGTTGCTGTGCTTGACTGCTTAATTCTTCGGCACTGGTAGCTAGTTCCTCACTCGATGCTGCGTTTTGTTGGGTTACAATATTCAATTGTTGAATCGCACTACTTACTTGATCTGCTCCAGAACTTTGCTCAATACTTGCCGATGCTATTTCCTGCACAAGTTGAGCTGTTCTTTCAATCTCAGGAATTAGTTTACCCATTAGTTCTGATGCACTTTCAGTTACTTGAACACTCTTTGAGGCTAATGTAACTATCTCATCAGCTGCCAACTTGCTGCGTTCAGCAAGTTTCCTTACCTCGGCAGCAACTACAGCAAAACCCTTCCCCTGCTCGCCAGCACGGGCCGCTTCTACTGCTGCATTCAATGCTAGTATGTTGGTTTGGAAGGCAATGTCATTGATAATGCCTATCTTCTCAGCGATATTTTTTATCGACTGTAAACTTTCCTGTGCTGCACTACCAACCTTCATTATTCCCTCTGAAACCTTTTGTGAAATACTGTCCGCTTCCCTAGCATGGTCAGTGTTTTGCTGGATGTTGGCTGCCATTTCTTCCATTGAACTGCTTACTTCCTCGGCACCGGAAGCCTGCTCGCTTGCCCCATGCGAAAGCTGTTGGGAAGTTCTGCTTAATTCATTGCTCGATTGTAGGAAATGGCTGCTATACTGAGATATTTCCGACACCATACGATGTAAAAATTCAACGAAGTCTGATAAGGTTAATTGTAGGTCAATAAATTCATTCTTCGAACCGTGTGAATCGGATGTTGCTTTTACTGAAAGGTGTCCCTCCTTCAACTTTTTAACGTTTGTAATCAGTAGTATAATGTTACTCGATACTATTCTTGAAAGATTGTAATTAATAAGCACTACAACTAACGAAAAACCTAAGAGTATCAATATCAATGACAACAAGGTTTGCTGGATTCCAGCAAATGCTTTTTCATTTGATTCAGTATCCTGCACCTCAAGATTTTTAAATAGGTTATTTGTTTGTCGGTTTATATCATTTTCAAGTGTATTTATTCGATTAGTATTGTCTGTGAAACTCATGACCAACTCTTTAATCCTGGTGTTTGCCTGAAACGCAGCAACTGGTAGCTGTGCGAAAGGTGTATTTTTAAGCAATTCCATATCCCTCCTTGCTTGTTCAATGGCTTTCTCCAAAAAATCAAGAAGTTCTACTCTAACCTGAAAGGTTTGTTTTAGATCCTTAAAGAGCACTTGGATTCTATAGTTGTTGTTGTTGTTGGCGTTTGCACCCGCTATTACCAATCTTTCTAGTGTAGAAACATTCCGACGCTTAACTTCATCTGCAAGTGCCTGACTCATAGCATTTATAAACTGATTCGAGTTTGATATCGACTCGTTGGTTAAGTCCAGTACCTCCTTTTCTAAGTTGCTGTTATTCTCATGAAGCCGATTAATATCTTCAACATAACTCCAAATATTTTGAAGCTCAACTTTTATTGAATTATCTTGAATTACTCTATTTGTCTGGTTGTAGTAAGTCGATAGCTCTGAATAGCTGTATCGACCATTAAGAAAATCCTTGATTTGCATTGCGAATAGCCTAATTCCATTCATCTCTGCTGCAATATTGGCCTTTTCTTTCATGGTGTTTTGTAGTGAAGATCGACTGAAATAGTATCCTCCTACAAGCAGAACTACAAATAGAACCTGAAGAAAGACAACCATCGAAAGCCTCATCTTTACACTAATATTCAGTCCCATAGCATTGAGTTTTTAGTATTAGTATTGTGTGTATTTAATCCGTTAAACATACGTTTAAAGTACATCTATTGTCAAGTTTTTTTTAAAAATTTAATGCTGAAAAAAATTGATATATATCAACTAAACAGCTTATCTGTCTGTAAGACAAACTTGTATGTTTTTAATAAGATTTGGTCATACTAGTTAAAAACAACTATGATTTTGTATTTAAAATATAAAACAAATCACTTGCTTCCAGAAACTTAGATTAATTAACCTGAAATTATAAAAAAAGAGATATGTAATTCTACTTTAACAGATTTAAGTTTTACAATATGAGTAATTTATGTCACGCTG
>CAYZSD010000130.1:0-10194 GCA_964481075.1 uncultured Rikenellaceae bacterium
GCCCCCGCTCATCTCCCATGCTTCTGAACGTGATCCACTGAAACAGACTCATGGCTATCATTGCGAGTTCAGCGCAGCTAATCTTTCTAATTATGAGATTGCCTTCGGCGAGCTCACAAAGAGCGTTCGGTTGCTTCGCAAAGATCGCTCGCAATGACGGGTTAGTCGTTTTAAGTTTGACATGACACTAGTAACTAACCACCAAATTTTGCAGCAACTACGCATGTTTTCTTATAGCGTTTAACCCTACCATTCAAATCGAAGGCTTCAATTAGTATAACATAAGCACCAATTGTTGCCCGTCTGCCATCATCGGTTGCCCCATCCCACTTAATTGTACCAGAAGTACCTAACGTTTTGTTTGATGCTAAACGTTTTACGCGTCTTCCTCGGGAGTCGAAAATTAGGATATTCGCGGTATATCCTGCTTCAGGAAGTTCATAACTAATAAGAAGAACATCGTCGTATCCATCACCATCAGGCGAAAAGACTTGGGGTGAGAGGGTAAAAACATCTTTTCCTGCAACAGGCTCCTGATACTGGGAGTTCCTTGCACTTGGGGTTGAAAATCCCGCTGCTTCAGCGGCAGATTGCCATGTCGATGGGTCAGCAGTGGGTAAATCTGGATGAATCCGCTCAAGGGAAACCCCTTTCACATCTGCTAGAAGCTTGTAGTGCATCTTATCGGAATAGTTAAACTCGTCAAGAATATCGCCAAACTCCTCAAGAAGAAGCACATATCCATTGTCGTTGGGGTAGGCTGGAAGCCTTTTTGTCCATACCATTGCACTAGGATTCTCAACATAATAGTGCTGTTCAATAATGCTTGGATTTATTGTTAGAACAGCATACTGCTTCGGAAGTAAAAGCCAAGCCGTATCCGATGCAAGGAAATATTCGTTGATTGCCAGGGTTGTCCTGTTTCGGTTGGCAATCCATAACCTATTCAGGTCGAAAGTTTTATCTGAACAATTATAAATCTCAACAAAGTCAACCCCACCAGTTTTGGGGTTAAAAAGTATTTCGTTAATAACAATATCACCTGGAATAGGAGCTTGAGGTATAGCAAGATTTTTACAGTCATCTAACAGGTTATTGCCAGAGAAATCAGTAATGTTAGGGTTGAAACAAATGGAATAAAGTTGTTCAACCTCAAGGGGTGTAGAAAGAGTGATTGATGCCTTGTTGTATTTTGGCCCCGATGAGAAGGCCCACAAAGGACTACCAATGCTAGGCGAAATTTCATAGTTACTAACAAGTGTAATTGAAAGGCTATCCATTGGCTCAGAAAATCCTATTTCGATTGTTGTTGGACTTACGACTTTCACTTCGGTAACCCTTGGTGATGTTTCGTCTGGATTACTTGCCATAACGGAGTTGACTCTGCCTGGTGTTCCACCCGTTGGATCGTTGGAGGCTATCCAATTTCGTGTCCCTTCTACCAGATTATTTGGGTCAATCCTTTCCAAAGAGTAACCACCAGTCTTCTTAGAGTCGTCTCTATACCAAGTGTCGGATTATTCAACCCATGAAATGAGTTGGGTGTTACTATTGTAAAGGGCTAGAAACATCCATCCAACCAGAAGAGTTGGGAATGATGGTACACCAATGGCATTACCGAATTGGCTCATGGCACTTGCTCCACTTGTGCCGCTTAGCAGAAGGTACCCATTTGGTTCAATGGTTGCATCAGGAATGGTTGCGTAGTTATTGTTACCTCTAACCCTCCAGTCTTTAAGCGAAATAGGGTTAGCTGATCGATTGTAGAGCTCAACGAATTCAACCGATGGTAGCCCAACAACAGGCGATGGTCGTGCCATTAGCTCGTTGATAATAACGCTACCAAAAGTTCCTGTAGAACCAAGACCAAATACAATGCTGTCGTTTACCATTAAATCGCCCGAAGAGTTTCTGATATTCTTAGCAATGAGTATCATATCAGCTTGTGGTAACACGTCTGTACGAATGGTTAACAACGACTGAACATCGGGATTTGGATGGCACTCAAGAATTTGAATTGGACTACCCTGCAACGTTTTTATGCTAAAGTTACTGATGTTAACAATATCGCTTTGATTCACTGGAGCCGAGAAAGCAACATCAATAGCCGTGAGGTTTAGAATTCGTGCATATCTAAGAACTGGTGGATACGAAACGCCAGAAATCCTTAAATTATCGAGCCAAAGTTCACCTGCCCGCGAAGATGTGAATTTAAATACTGGGCCACACGTAACCACTTTTGTGTGGTTACTGTCAACACTTTTTCCAGCTAATCTGAATGGTGAATCGTTGAATTTTTGTTGAAACCAAAGACTCCACTCTCCCTCGGGTGTTCGAGTTACTCTAATCCATGCTGTTTCACTTTCGTCCCAGTCGAAATCCGATTGAATGAGAAGCTGTGAGGTCTTTCCTTTTGTAATTCTCCACAGCGAAAGTAGATCGGTTGTTCCGGTTAAGTTTACGCCTACTGCATAACCACTGAAGTCTCCCAACCGAATAGAAGTAGAGTCCGAAGCTAGGACAAACCAGAATGTATTATCGGCCGAGGGATCCCAAGCCCCGGTGCGAACAACAAACGACCATTCCAAGGGCATGTTACCCATGTTGCTAATTGATAGAGGTATAGGCAACCTGCTCTCGCCGCTAACACCTGAAAGACCATGCTTTAGCGATCTCTCACCATCAATGGGTGAAACCGACGAAACAATCCATTCACCTGTTTGTGGGAAAGCGCTTGGATACCCAGTATCGAAATTAGCATTTACAAAGTTGTTGTTTGCCCCCCCACACCATACTGGGTCAGAAAAACCCTGAACGCTTTGTCCAAGGAAAGAAGAGGCTTTTAATCTGTACTTTCCAATTGTTGGAAAGGAAACATCGTTCCATTGTGCTACGCCATTGTTAAAGGGTTTGGTTTGGTTCGAAAGGTTTATGTTAGCAGGACCGTAGTCAAGCAGTAGGGTTGCCTGCCCCTGTGTGTCTTTGTCGATATTGCCATAAACATCGGTGGCAGCAATTTCATAGTGCTTTGGTTCACTGGGAATTGCTGTAAAAGTCTGGTTAACGAAGGTAATGGTTGTTGCGGTTACCGATATCTCCATAGTAGGCCCCATAACACTCCCTTCGAAAGCAGTTACAATAGCCGAACCCATTGGCGAAACCTGCCACCCATGGCTTGCTGCTGGAACGTATAGGCATATCGTTGAACCATCGATAAGACCCCCTTTTCTAAGAAATACTCGTAGTGAAATGTTTGCAGTTGAGCCATTTGTGACAACCAAACTTCCGGTTGCAATTGAAATCGAAATACTTTTTGCGCTTAATGAAACACTTTCAGTAGAAATTTGCTGGTCGTTTAATGTAAGAATAACCCCTTGAATAGCCCTATTTAGAGGCACATCCGTTGGAAGACCGAAAGAATTAAATGTCATTTGGGTAATATAAGTGGGCAGACCGTCGGTATTTCCTGGGTCAGTAAACCGACAACGGAAAATCTCGACAGAATTTTCCTGGTCAACAGCAAGAGTGCTTATTGTGCCATCTGGCAATGGTTCTGAAGGTTGCAAAATGGTTGATGTTTTATCGGCGCAGTATATAAGTGGTGAAATTACATCGTTATAGCTTGGAATTGATGCAAGCAGCGTAAAAGGTTGAGCCATATAGTAAATCAACCCAGTCCAGGTGGCCTTTCCTCCTGTGAGGTTTCGGTTTGGTGTAGGAATAGTAAGCCATCCTTCACCCGAATTCTTAGAAAGAGTCACCGTCCCTGTTGCATCAATATCAAGATTCCCCGATTCATCAACCGCTGAAATTTCAACTGAAAATGATTCTTCAAGGCCAACATGTTGAGGAACGGTTGAGAAAGAAAGTCGTGTGGCTTGAACATCTATTGGAAAAGAGTTTGAAACGATTTGTGTTGGAAATGCCCCCGTAAACTGGGAACCACTAGGGTAGGCAATAAAGTTATGAGCTTCTGAATCAACCATAAATTGAAGGTTTCCTCCATCAACAAGCCCAGTAGTTTTTAAGTAAACATAAAGAGAAACCTCTTTTGAAGTACCATCGGGAATAACTAAGGCTCCATCTGGTATTGGTATTGATATTGATGCAGTTAGGATGTGTGGATTTCCTGTTGGAATGATTGTTTCTCCGACTTTCAATACAACTCCTGCAATGCTATTGCTAAATGATGCAAGATTTGTACCCGATGTAGGCCTCTTAATAAAAACCTGCATAACCGATGTTGAAACCGCATCGTTTGCACCGTCATCCACAACTCGGAAACGAAAAACTTCAACAGCTTGACCTGGTGTATTATTCAACGATGATATTGGCGCACCTAATGGTTGTTGAGTTGGACTTGTAACGTAAGAAGTTGGGTCGTTGGTTACGTTTATACTATTTGAAATAGCGGGTTGAAGGTCGTCAGCAGAAGCTCTAAGTTTGAAAACATCACGCCCAGAGTAGGTTATGTTATTCCAGGTTGCAACTCCGTTCACGGCAAAAGCCTCTAACTCCGAAATAGGATAAAGAGATCCTGACCCCTCTGCTAAGCTAAGCAGTACTTCCGAAGAATGAAACGAAGTAGCAAGATTACCATTAATATCGGTAGCTTGTGCAATAACATCAAAAGGCTGATTTACAACAACCTGTTGAGGTACACTTGTGAAAGTTAAGTGGGTTGGTTGTACACGAATGGTAAAAAGGTTTGAAACAACATTGTTAGGAAATGTTGAAGCGAAGTTGGATCCAGTAAAGTCAGCTTCCCAGCCATGTGCTTCTTTTGATACCTGCAACCGGAAGGTTGAACCATCGGAAATGCTTTCTTGTTTTAAGAATACAGAAAGTACAAACTCCCTCGAGGAGTTGTTGTTAACTACCATCGAGTTTTTATCAACATCCAATTCAATAGCATCAGGAAGGATATATGTGGCCAAGGGTGCTATTTCACCCAATGATGAGCGAAGTCTAACACCAGCAATGGTTTCTAACCAGTTAACCCCATTTGAAGTAGGAACTTTTTCAAATCTAAGCTTTGTTGTATAGGTGGGAAGATTGTCTGTTGAACCTTGCTCGAAAATTTTAAATCGAAAAACATCAATGGCTGTGTTGTAAGTAGTAGAAAGTGAACCGATGTCCCCGCCTTCTACCTGATCCTCCTCATCAGGTTCTAAAACTACAGTTAGATGGTCGTTTTGGTTTATCTCCTTGAAAGTAAACGATATGTCGTCAACCATTAGTAGTCCTGCTGCACTGGTTGAGTATCGGTAGTAGATTCCAAAAAAACCTCCAAAAGGGTTACTGGCATCCACAACAGAACCTTGGGGCTGAAGGTTTTCGAAGAGACTGGTAGTCGAGGCCTTAAAGATGAATGTTCCATCTGCTTTTCTCTCTACTTCTATCGCTCCAATAGAGTTTAGAGTGCTACCTATGTCTTTCTCCCAGTTAATTGAAGACTTTATAATTGTAGTAAACGCACCGTTAGTTACCTTGTAAAGGCTAAGTGTATCATCGGTACCGGTTAGGTTTACACCAACAGCATAGCCATTTGGGCTACTCTCAGCAATCATTCCAGTAGCATCTAAATTTGAAGTCAAGAACACAGCCCAATGGTTTGTACCCGAGGGATTATACCTGTGCCTAAGGCGAAAACGCCACACAACAGCACCCTGTGAACCATTCCATGTTGGAAGGGGAATTGATACTCTGTCGATATCTACCCCAGATGTAGGGGCGTGTTTTAACGATAAAGATCCACCAATTGGGTTTGCCGATGATATTTCCCAGCGTGAAACGGGCGATTGAGTCCAATTACCTAGATTTCCATCCTCGAAATTGTACGAAACAGTTTGAGAAAAAGAAAAGAAATGAACTGATAACAGAATAAGAAGCCAAAGGTGAGTTTTCATGGCGGTAGTTTTAATCCAAAATATTACTTTTACAAAGAAATAAAAAAAAGTAATACCATGCGAATTGCAATTGTTGGAAGTACAGGACTGGTTGGCACAGAAATACTAAAGGTTATCGAGGAAAGTAACCTACAAGTAAGCGAATTGATACCAATTTCTTCTGAGAAATCGGTTGGTAAGGAGATTTTTTTTAACGGAAAATTAATTTCTGTAGTAAATCTTTCAAAGGGATTAGCTTCTCAACCAAATATAGCAATCTTTTCAGCAGGAAGCGATGTGTCAAGAGATTGGGCTCCAAGGTTTGCAAAGCAAGGATGTTATGTAATCGATAATTCTAGCGCTTGGCGAATGGATCCTTCAATTAAACTAGTTGTTCCAGAAATAAATGGGGATTTGCTAACCCAGAACGATTATATCATTGCTAACCCAAACTGTAGCACCATTCAACTTGTTATGATTCTTGGGCCACTCCATCAAGCCGCTGGGCTTAAGCGAGTTGTTGTTAGCACCTATCAGGCTGTTACTGGAACCGGGCAGAAAGCTGTTAAGCAGCTAATGGATGAACGACAAGGAATTACCTCGGAAAAGGTTTATCCACATCCAATTGATTTGAACTGTTTGCCGCATTGCGATGTTTTTACTGAGAATGGATATACCAAGGAGGAAATGAAATTGGTTAACGAGACACGAAAAATACTTGGCAACAACTCATTAAAAATTACGGCTACCTCGGTACGTGTTCCTGTAATTGGCGGTCATTCGGAATCAGTTAACGTGGAACTCCAGAAACCATGCTCCGCAGCTGATGCTAGAAAGATATTTGCCTCAACTCCAGGTGTTGTGGTTGTCGATGAGCCTTCAAAGGGGCAATACCCCATGCCAATTCATTCCAGAGGAAGGAATGAGGTTTATGTGGGAAGGATTAGGGAAGATTTTTCGGTTGAGAATGGCCTGAACCTATGGATTGTTGCCGACAACCTTCGAAAGGGTGCAGCTACTAACGCAGTACAGATTGCACAGATAATAGTTAGTAAAAAATGGAATTAGCCTAAAACCATGAAAATAAACACTTTTAACATTTGTAATTTTAAGGTTGACGGGGGTGCAATGTTTGGAGTTGTGCCAAAAATTCTTTGGAATAGGGTTTACCCCGCCGATGAAGACAATCTAATCCCCTTAGCATTACGGTCGCTTGTTATAGATACTATCGGTCGTATTATTCTTATTGACAACGGTTTTGGTGATAAGCAAAGCGAAAAGTTCCTGAGTCACTTCGGCATTTTTGGAGGCGATGGGTTATTGGAAGGTTTATCGAAACTTGGATATACTTCCGAAATGATAACAGACATTATACTAACACATCTTCATTACGATCACTGCGGCGGAACAATTAAAAATAACGATCAGGGAGAACATCAGCTAGCATTCCCAAACGCTAAAGTTCATATAGGTAAAGCCCAGTGGGATACTGCGTTAAGCCCCAACGTTCGTGAAGCCGATTCATTCCTTGACGAAAATATTCGACCAATTGAAAAGTTAGGTGCATTAAATCTTATTGCTAATGACAGCTTTCTTTGCCCTGAGATTGAACTAAGAATTTTCAATGGTCATACAAAGGGACAAATTGTTCCAATAATTCATCTTCCTAACGGGAAAAAGTTAGTTTATGTTGCCGACCTATTCCCTTCAACTGCACATATTCACCTTGCTTGGAATATGAGCTACGATGTTGAGCCCCTTGTAACCATGAAGGAAAAGGAACTATTTCTTAAAGAAGCGTTTGAAGGCAGCTACTTCTTTTTCTACCAGCACGATTTTCATTGTGAGTGCAGCACTCTTCAGCAAACCCCAAAAGGTATCAGGGTTGGGACAAAATTGTCGTTAAATGAGATTTTGGGCTACTGACAATGCTACCCTGAATGTGAAAACAATCATTGGCCAAAAACTCCAAAGGAATAAAACGATTGAAAGGGTTGAATCAATAATTACTACAGATAATACTCGACCTTTTCTAAGAAGTAGCAGCAACGAGAAGAATATCCGAAGCAACATTTGAAAAGCAAAAAATGAAAAAACTCTCAATCCATGAGGGTTATACTTGTATGCAGCATCAATGTTTCCCCTGATCAGCTCAGAGAAACTTGCTGAAAGTCCTTTGCTAGGGGGCTCTATTCCTGTGGTTTGTGTAAGTAGGGCAGGTATAGGGTGATTGTTATCACGAAAAAGTAGCGAGTACAAAAAAATCATTCCTATTACCAAGAAGAAAGACAGATTTGCAACATGGTAAAGCTTCGAGGGCTCTATGAATGCTATGCTTTTTATGCTATGTTTTTTTTAAATGAGGTGTAAATTTCTATTGAATGCTAGAACTAGGAAGTAAACGCTTGTAAAAGGAGAGAGGCTTTACATAGAAAAAAAGGAGAGATGGTCCTTGCTATTGATTCTCCCCATTCTTTCTCTTTCCTTTATCCTTTTCTTTTTCAATTTTTTTCATTTCACCCTCAAGTTCTCTTAGCCTGTTTTCGAGGCTATCAATTCTTGGGCGATTCTGGGTGTCCTCAATTTCGACCTGAAATGCTTCCTTGATGTTCTTCTCGAATAATTCAAACTTTGCGGGATCCTTAATCGCTTTGTTTGTTATTGCGGCTACCCCGCTGAAAAGTATAAGCCATGCTGCGGCAAGCAGAACTGCGATAATTGAGATTACGAGCGACACTATCCCTAATCCCTTGGCACCATTTCCACGCGAAGCTTGAACTATTGAAATAACACTAAAAATAATGGCCAATACTCCAGGCAGGAAGGCAACAACACCAACACATGGAATAAAAGCCACGATTAATGAGATAACACCAATTACAATGCCAATAATACCCATTACTTGGCCCTCGGTTGATGTTCTTATTGTATCCATAGCTATTTGATTTTGCTGTTTAACTAATGACGAAAAGAGACGGTTGTTTGCTGCATTCGGGTTATTTAATTCGACTAAATATTTCTAAAATATCTTCCTCTAAGGTTTTGTCTGGTGTCTCAATTATTCTACCAATTTCACTACCATTGAAAAGTATAATTACGGTAGGGACGAAATCCACATAACCCTCATCGATACCAGCCTCAGGAGCAATCTTTTTTCTATTCACCCCAATAATATCAATTTTGTCTTTCTGAAAATCAATGAAATCAAGAACCTTGAGTAGGCGTGGCACTTCACGTTGACTATCGCTACACCATGTTCCAAGGATGATACGAATTCGAGCAACACCCACTTCGTTCATCGTTTCACCGTTGAATACCTTTATTATTCTTCCGATAGTTTCATGGTTTGGTGCGTAGGCTTCGTACTCTGGCTCGTACCAGCTCCTAAATTGAGGAAGAAGAAAAGCGTCATAGTTGCAAAAACCAAGCAGTATTTCCTGCTGTGCATCCTCATCGAAAACGACCTTATTCACCGTTTGCCCCTTTGCAACAAAAGAGGCTAACAGCATAAAAGATAGGACTAAGCGTATGGTCATAGTATAGTATTTTTAAAGGCTTAAATGTACATTTTTATTTATTCAAATCATAGGTTTTGAACTAGCATTGCAAAAATTCAGTATCTTTGGGAGGTATCCTAATAGCAACTGCAATGCCCATAGCCTTCCTTACCCGACGCGAGCGATTCTCCTCTGCCCACAGATTATTCCAATCAGAACTTAGCCCATCGGAGAATGAGTTACTTTATGGCAAATGTTCTTATCCCAACTGGCATGGGCACAACTACGAACTTTTTGTTACAGTTAAGGGTGAAGTTAATCCGAATAAGGGTTATGTTATTAACATGAAACAACTTAGCGAATTGGTTAAGGAACGAGTGATTGATAAGGTTGACCATAGAAATCTTAACCTCGATGTAGATTTCATGGCTGGTGTTGTTACTTCAACCGAAAATCTGGCCATTGCTATATGGAAAATCCTTGAAGAGCCTGTGAAGGCATTAGGAGCTCAACTCCATAGAGTTCGCATTCAAGAGACCGAAAACAATACGGTTGATTTTTTCGGTTGAAAGCAGTTTATTTATGGCTATTAGGCTTACTTCTTTATGAAGTAAAGTTATTTGGGAGTTACCGGCAAGCGTAAAAAAAGCAGCATAAGCAAGATTTTCGAGTCGAAACAATCAAAAACGACTTAAATTTTGCTTGCAATTACAAAATAAAGACTATCTTTGCAGGGAATTAATCAAAAACGAATAGAAAGATGCTTCTGCAATTTTCACTAAAAAACTTTAGGACATTTAAGGACAAAG
>CAYZSD010000131.1:0-10102 GCA_964481075.1 uncultured Rikenellaceae bacterium
TATTACCGCCCTCCTCCTCGAAAAAGCATAAAATATCTATCTTATCCTGATTTTGAAAGGCTTGTTCCTGTGTGTAAACAGTTTTCTCCGAAATGGAAAGAAAACCTCCAAAACTTGTGTTGGCTTGCGCTCCTAGTTTTGCAGTATTAACTAGAATTACAACCTCAAAATTTGCGGTAAGGGTTACATCTTTTGCTGGCATTGTGTACTCAAAGGCAGCATTTGTGCTTACAACCTCGTTTGCGGCATCGGTCCAATTAACAAAAGTAAAGCCATCGCTTGCAGTTGCAGAAAGGGCTACTTTTGCGTCTTCTTTAAAATCACCCCCACCTGTTCTGGTTCCACCATCATCAGGATTTGCTAATAGCGTTAACTTGTAGGTTGGATCTTCTTCATCCTTTTTACAGGCAGAAAAACACAATACAATTGCCATGGATATGGCAAGAAGGCTAAGAATTTTAGTTTTCATCATTTCAAAATTTTTTAAGTTATCAATATGTAATCTATTGCATGACGACACAAAAGTAAATCATTAGCCTTAATATTCAAATCCACTAGTATTTTTTTAACAGCGAATTGTATATTTTTGCGATTCGATAAAATGATAATACTTTTGTAAGTGAACATTTAAGTAATGCGCAAATACCTTGTAGGAATAGATGATACTGATAATAAAGACAGTAGGGGTACTGGTTTCCTTGCAAGGAGTTTAGCATCTTGTATTCGAGAAGAAAAACTTGGCATAACTGGGGGAATTACTCGACATCAGCTACTTTTTGATTCTCGTGTTCCATATACTTCTCAGAATTCATCGGCATGTATTGAAGTTACTACTGAAAACCCAGATGGCTTGTGGGTTTTTATGATTGATTTTCTTTTAAAATCATGTGCTTCAGGATCGGACTGCGGGTTATGTATGATTGAAATTTCGAAAATCTCGCCAAGTGTAATTGAATGGGGTTTCAGGGTAAAAACCGAGTTGGTCGGTCAGGCGCAAGCGCATGAAGTTGCCCAAAAAAATGAGCTAAAACTAATCGGACTTACTGGCAATCACGATGGAATAATCGGAGCTTTGGCTGGGGTTGGCCTAAGAGCATCAGGCAACGATGGTCGTTTTGTAAGCCTAAGCGGTGTTGACATAAGAACCATTGAGGGGGTTCATTCGGTTAAAAGTCTTAAAGAGATGATCCAAATTCACCAAGCCATTACTAAGGAAGGACATTTGATTGATGATGGAGCTAGGATATGTCTTGAGGGTGGTTGGCTTCGTCCAGTACTAAAGAATGGGCTGATAACAATAATTGCAAATAATATTACTACTAATGGAAACAACATCTACCAACTTACAGACAAAGAGTATATCAAGAGCATTTCCAACTAGCCTTTCATTGTTGGTGTCAGTAGTAGCTCTTTTAATTATCGGGTTTGTTGCTACTTGGTTGCACGCTAAGTTTCGCTTTCCCTTGAATATGCCCGGAAGACATGGGCTCGGATTTATGTTGCTAGTAATGGGTGCTCGCTATGCTTCAAACATGCGGATGTCTGCCACCATCACAGTAACGGGTTCTATTATCGCTTCTCTAATCCCTGTGCTTGGATTTAAAGATCCAATGCTTCCCTTTATTTATTTAAGCATTGGGGTCTTTGTTGATTTTGTCTGGTATCGTTATCCTACATTCAGGAAATGGATTCCAATGGCTGCACTCTTAGGTGGGTTGGCATACGGGTTGATTCCTCTTGTAAGACTTGTTTTTCATCTTGTTTCTTCCTATCCATATAACAGTTTTGTTAAGCATGGGTATATTGTGCCATTTTTAACCCATATTGCATTTGGGTTTGTTGGTGCCATTGCTGGAGTTGGGCTGGTATCGGTAGTGAAAAAGAGAGTCAACAAAAAGAGATCAGTATTATAACCATGAGGTTAACTATATGACGTTAACCTCTTTTTAACACATATCGATATGAAAAAGTATGCAAAACCGCTGGTTGTGTTTTTGGCAATTTCCTTATCCATTTCAATTTTTTCCTGCAAAGAGAAGGAAGAGGATATTGATCCGCCAACCATTGAGATCTTGGCGGAAGATGGCTATATTAGCAGCGACACGATTGCAGCCCCAGCAGCATCGTTGAGGTTTAAAATCAGATGTAAAAGCAATGGAAATCAAGTGCTTACAAATTTTATTGTTAGCAGCAATGGTACAAGAGTTATTGATGATGGCATTAATACCCAAGAAATTCTGCGAGAAGTGGTGCTGACCAAGAACAGTGAACTGGTTGAGGTAATAGAATTTATCATCCGAGATATAGCAGGCGGAGAAGCAAGTCAAACAGTTACAATTGAGTTAGACGAATCGGCAGGAGATACCGAACCGGTTTGGTTCAGCAACATTGTACTTGAAGCCCAGAATGTAGCTAATGGCAAGGGGTTCCTTTCTCTTGTTGACGGACAAATTTTCTCGTTAGACGAAGCGATGAATGAGCAAGGAAATATTCATCTTCTGTACTATTTTGATACCGTGGATGCTGACCAGAACACGCTCTCATCGCCAGGTGCGAATATCGATGATTCAATCTACCCCTTTTCTACCTGGACCACTAGAAATACTACTCGATTTATCTCAAAATCAATGACTCAAGAAGAGTTTGAGGCAATTAACAGCGTGGTTTTTCTGGTAGATTCTTACACAACAGGCAACCGCAAGGCTAAAAACTTGAAGATTGGCGACACATACTCCTTTAAGGATGAGGCCCGAAACAAGCATGGAATGTTCAGGGTGTATAGCGTTGAGGGACAAGATGAAGGGCAAATCGTTATCTCTGTAGTGATTCAACCTTAAGAACAGAGCAAATGATTAGAAAAACGGGAATGTTTATTATTTCTCTTCTTTTTTTTCAGCACTTTACTTCAACTGCTCAGGATTGCATAACAGGTAAGGTTTACGATTCGCAGAGTAAATCACCAATACCGGGAGTTTCTGTTCGTCTGAAAGGAAGCCTGTCTGGAGTATCATCGAACTCCGATGGAAATTTTCGAATTTGCCCCTCGGTAGCTCCACCGTTTTCGTTGACCTTTTCGCACGTTGGTTACGCAAGCAGGGAGATTGAAGTCTCGAACTTTGATGCAAGTATTGAGGTTTCGTTGTCGTCATCGACCTACCCCATTGAGCAGGTTGTGATTACCGTAACGTTGAATCCACAATCAACTAGGGAGGTGCCAGCAATGGTATCGGTGGTCGATAGCATAAGCATTTCTGCTAGCCCAGCCACTAACGTGGATAATTTCCTTCGAACAATCCCTAACCTCTTTGTAGATCGCTCAAAGGGCGTTTTCTCCAAAAATGCTTCCGTTACCATGCGAGGGTTGGACGGCTCAAACCGAGTACTAATTCTATACGATGGCACACCCCTCAACAAAACTTCCTACGGATTTATCAACTGGAGCCTTATCTCGCCCGATATTGTGGAGCAAATTGAAGTGGTTCACGGTCCCTCCTCAGCCCTTTTTGGGAACAATGCTATGGCTGGTGTAATCAACATAAGAACGAAAGAGCCTGTCGATAAACCGTTTTACGGCTCAGTGGCTGCCGAGGCTGGTGGATTCGGGTTCAAAGGATTTCGCACTGCATTAGGGGGGAAAATCAACCTTTTAAATCAGGAGGTTAAGATTACAGTAAACGCTTTTTGGCGCGATGGCGATGGCTATATTGCCGAACCACTCGAAATCCGAGATAGCACGCATGCCCCTCTTTACTTAACCGAGAAAGGAATCAACTTTAAGGCTTTAATGCCTGTTAACGATAGCACTTCGTTTTACATTGGGACAAACCTTTACACCGATACCAGAGGCTCGGGACGGCAAGTTTACCTCCCTGAAGGAGGATATGATTCGTACACCACCAACAGGGTTCACCTTGGCTATAAAGGGCATGTAAATGGCTACAAGGTTGATATCTATGGATTTGCCCAGCGCGAAAGGTACGACAGGCAGAACGAAACATTGAATAAAACTGGCGACAACTACAGAATCTTCCATACCGATCAGCTCTCGGGCGATATTGGTTTGTGGGCAAATGCATCGCGAAACATATTTCCAAGCAATCGTCTGATGTTTGGTGTTGATTTAAAGCATGGCTTCATGGAAGCTACTGACTCCTATCGCACTTCAACCGACCGCATACAGCGCAATGGCAAGGTTACTTTCGGTGCTTTCTTCGTGCAGGATGAGCACAACATGTTTAACGGACAGGTGAAACTTTTGGGTGGCCTTCGGTTCGATTACGCCCAGTTTTACGATGGTCTGCTCGATGTGAAATCGCCCACCAGCAACACTGGTTTCAAAAGTGATACAACTGCGCATTTCAACACCAGCAACTGGTTTGCATTAAACCCAAAACTTGGAATACGCTACATTCCAACGAAATGGCTTAGTGCCTACGCATCTGTTGCTTCGGGTTTTATGCCCGCAAAACTCGATGACCTCTGCTCTTCGCGTAGGATTACTAAGGGATTTAAGCTGGCTAATCCCAATTTGCAACCAGAGCACCTTTTAACCTACGAGGTTGGAAGTAACATTAAGGTTGGAAGTGCTTTGCGGCTGGATGCTGCGCTTTTCTTCTCGCAGGGAAGAGATTTTCAGTACTTCGTTGCAACTGGCGACTCCATTGATACTGGAGCGGATGATGTTCGTCCCATTGTAATGCGAAAAAACATCTCGTCTGTTGAGGTTTACGGAGGAGAGTTTACTGCCAGATATACACCAACCAATTGGCTTTACGCCAGAGGTGCATATTCATTTAACCACTCAACCATTACAGCGTTTGAGGTTAACCCTGCCCTTGATGTTAATCTTACAGGAAATGGTCTTTCTGAGGTGCCCAGGAGCCAGGCATCCGTTGAAGTGTTTTTTCTCTTAAAACGCATAGCAAATCTGGGAGTAATATGGATTCACACCGGGAAGCAATGGGGCGACGATATCAACAGCCACCACATTGAGCCATGGAACACATTCGACTTAAGGGTATGGCAGGAATACAAAGGGATAAAAGTTTCCATGGATGTTTTCGATATCTTCGACAAACCCTATAAGGATAAAAAAGGATTGATGTCGCCAGGAAGGTACTTTTTGTTTACGGTAGGATATAGTTTTAATTGATATAGAAAGGAGAGATGAAACTGTTCATTTCTCCTTTCTTTGTAAGATATCTAGAATAAATATCACTTCTTCCTAAAACCCAAATCTTATCCCCTGCGCTAAGGGGAGTTCCTTACTATAGTTGATAGTATTGGTTTGTCGTCGCATGTAAATCTTCCACGAGTCGGATCCAGCTTCTCTCCCTCCTCCAGTTTCCTTCTCACCCCCAAAAGCACCACCAATCTCAGCGCCCGATGTTCCGATATTTACGTTTGCTATGCCGCAGTCGGACCCACACTCTGATAGGAATAATCCCGCTTCGCGGATATTTAGGGTAAATATCGAGGATGAAAGTCCTTGAGGAACGCCGTTATTAAGTTCAATTGCCTCTTCGATGGTTTTGTACTTAATTAGGTAGAGAATTGGGGCAAAAGTTTCTTCCTGAACTATCTCAAAATGGTTTTCAGCCTCAACCAGTGCGGGTACTACATAGTTGCCCGATGGGTATTTTTCTCCATCAAGAACTTCGCCTCCAAATATTACCTTGCCTCCCTCATTTTTAACCCTTTCTATTGCATTTGTAAAGTCCTTTACAGCAGTTCCATCAATTAGCGGACCAACCAAAATGCCTTTATCGAAAGGATTTCCAATATGCTCGCTTACGCTTCTGTATGCTATCAGTAGTTTTTCCTTAACTGTTTCGTAAATATCATCCTGAATTATGAGTCTTCGTGTCGATGTGCATCTTTGACCAGCTGTTCCAACCGCACCAAATACAACAGATTTTAAAGCCATTTCAATGTCGGCCTTATCGCTGATAATTACTGCATTGTTTCCTCCAAGCTCAAGGATTGCTCGTCCAAGTCTCTCTCCAATGATAGCACCCGCTCGTTTGCCTACTCTTGTTGATCCAGTAACGGAGAATAGTGGGATACGCTTGTCGGCAACAAAGTTGTCGCCTAGCACCGATGACTTGGCAATTACTAGGTTGAAAACACCCTCTGGTACATTGCACTTCTTTAGTACATCCTTAATGATGTTTTGGGTTGCAATGGCGGTGAGTGGGGTTTTTGAACTTGGTTTCCAAACAACCACATCGCCAGCAACTGTTGCAATCATAGAGTTCCAGGCCCAAACTGCAACTGGGAAATTAAACGATGTAATCAGCCCAACTATTCCAAGGGGGTGGTACTGCTCGTACATTTTATGCTCAACACGTTCGGAGTGCATGGTAAGGCCGCTTAGCAAACGAGATTGTCCCACAGCAAAATCGCAGATATCAATCATCTCCTGAACTTCCCCCAAGCCCTCCTCGTAAATTTTGCCCATCTCAAGGGTTACCAAATAGGCTAAGTCTTTCTTGTTCTCCCGTAACGCATCGCCTATAAGTCTAACCACCTCACCTCGCTTGGGAGCGGGTATCTTCCTCCATATTTGAAAGGCTTCATGAGCTTTGCTCACTACCATCTCGTACTCATCGAAGGTTGCGTTGGTTATTTTAGCAATAGGTTTGCCATCAATTGGGGAGTAGGATGTTGTTATTTCTCCCTTTGCTTCAATGGGAGCAGTACCGGTTGAAACACCGCTATTAATCTCGCTTATACCTAAGCGTACCAAAACTTCTTTCATTTAAATAAGATTAGTGGTTAAAGAATTATTCTAACATATATGGATACCTGTAATCAGTACAGGGGACAAAATTTTCTTTAATGGTTCTGGGGCTAATCCAGCGCACAAGGTTGAACTCCCCACCTGCTTTATCGTTTGTACCAGAAGCCCTTGAACCTCCAAATGGCTGAAGACCAACAATGGCACCTGTTGGCTTATCGTTAAAGTATAGGTTTCCAGCAGCGTAGCGAAGCCTATCGCAAATTTTTCCTATGGCAACCCTGTCTCGTCCAAAAATGGCTCCGGTTAGCCCGTAGGGAGAGGAGCTATCGCAAAGGTCGATGGCTTTATCCAGGTGCTTATCTTCGTAAACATAAATGGTAAGTACTGGTCCAAATAGTTCCTCTTGCATTGTCGAGTAATATGGATTTGTGGTTTCTATAATGGTAGGACGAATAAAATACCCCTCCGTCTTGTTGAATTTTCCCCCTGTAATAATAGTTGCTTCAGAGGAATTCTTGGCTGCCTCGATATATGAGGTGATGAAGTCGAACGATTTCTCATCAATTACCGCATTCATAAAGTTTTTGGGGTCGGTTACATCACCCATCTTAATATCCTCTGCCATTTCAACCAGCAACTCCTTGAGTTTTGGCCAAAGCGATTTGGGAACGTACATTCTCGATGCCGCAGAGCATTTTTGCCCTTGGTACTCAAAAGCACCACGTATTGTGTTTGTAGCCGTTTCAGCAACATCTGCCGAAGGGTGTACGAATATAAAATCCTTACCTCCGGTTTCGCCCACAAGGCGGGGGTACGATTTATAACTGGGGAGATTATCTGATACTTTTCTCCATAAATGGTTGAATGTGTTGTTTGATCCCGTAAAATGTAAACCAGCAAAATGAGGTGAGTTTAGAACCTCGTTTCCAATAACAGAGCCACTCCCTGGTACAAAATTTATTACACCACCTGGAAGCCCCGCTTCCATAAACACCTTCATAAGGTAATAGTTCGATAGCAATGATGTGGTGGCTGGTTTCCATATGGTTGTGTTCCCCATCATTACAGGAGCCATATTTAGGTTCGAGGCTATTGCAGTAAAGTTAAATGGGCTAACCGCAAACACAAAGCCTTCCAATGCTCTGAATTCCATTCTGTTCAGCTGGTTGAATGCTGATTTTGGTTGAAGCTGGTAAATCTTGCTTGCAAAAGAGGCGTTATACCTTAAAAAATCTATTGTTTCGCAAACGGCATCAATTTCGGCCTGGTAGATATTCTTACTTTGGCCCAGCATGGTTGTTGCGCTGATTAAAGCTCCGTATTTTGTTGATAGCAGATCGGCAGCTTTAAGTAGAATCGATGCTCGGATTGTCCATGTCAAGTTCGACCATTCTTTATGTGCATCTAAGGCAGCCTGAATGGCCATGTTAACCTCCTTCGCAGTAGCCTTATGGTACTTTGCTAGCACATGCCTGTGGTTGTGAGGCATAACAACTGTTTCTGTAACACCTGTTCTAATCTCTTTGCCACCAATAATTAAGGGGATTTCAATTTCTTGCCCCGTATGCTCTTGCAAAGCTTTTTCTAAATCCAATCGCTCTTTACTCCCTTTGAGATAGCCTAGTATAGGCTCATTGTCGGGGGTTTGAAAGTTGTAAATTGCATTGTTCATAATAAATATTTTAGATGAATAATCGTTATGTAAATATTTGCATAACGATTGCAAAGAAACTAAAAATACACACATAAAAAAATTGAATTTTCGCTTATTTACCACCTGAGAAAACTGATTTTCTTCATTTACCCCACCGCTGAAGGGTGTTCTGAAAATCAATTTGCTTCCGCCTGATGGCTGATAGGGGTAAACAACCGAGCGTTTTTTGCGAGCTCGGCGAAGCCAAATTGATTTTCTAGCCTTTAACTTAAGTACTGGCAAATAAGCGATGAATCAATAAAAAAACTTAGTTCTGATATTTCAGTTAGCCATTTGAGCAACTTATTCTACCTTGAAGTATAACTAGCACAATGATTTTCAAATACATTTTTGTTTTTTTGGTTTAAGATAATACATTTGAAGAAAAATCTTAATGCATGACGTTGCTTTATTTCTTAATAGTTAGGTTATATTTTTTAATTATTCTTATTTCCTCTCCTTTTTATCCTAAAGCTTTATTATGGTTAACTGGTAGGAGAGCGTGGCGTTCAAGTTTAAAACAATCGATTGATAACAAAAAGCCTATAGCATGGTTTCATTGCGCTTCGCTTGGTGAGTTTGAGCAGGGTCGTCCGCTAATTGAGGAGTACAAACGTCGAAACCCGAACCATGCTATCCTTCTTACCTTCTTCTCCCCCTCTGGTTATGAGGTTAGAAAGGGTTACAAAGGGGTTGATTATGTGTTCTATCTTCCCCTTGATACTAAGAAAAATGCAAAGGATTTTATTGACATTGTTAAACCAATTAAGGTTTTCTTCATTAAATATGAGTTCTGGTTTCATTACCTTAACGAGTTGAGTAAAAGAGAGATTCCCATTTACCTTGTATCAGCCATTTTTAGACCGAATCAAATCTTCTTTAGATGGTATGGAGGGTTAAACAGAAGAATGGTTAAGTGTTTTAATCATATCTTTTTGCAAGACAAAGATTCGATTCCTTTGCTTGAGAGTATTGGGATTACAAACGTAACCGTTGCAGGCGACACTCGCTTCGATAGGGTTTATTCAACGGCCAATGCTTCGGAAAGAATTCCTATGCTTGAAGAGTTTTGTGATAACAGTTTGGTTCTGGTTGCAGGAAGCACCTGGCCCGAGGATGAAGAAATAATTATTGAACTTATCAAAGAAACGGGCAAACAGCTAAAATTCATTATTGCTCCCCATGAAATCGATAGCTCCCGAATTGAAAAGTTTAGGACTCGTCTTTCAGAACCTTCAATAAGGTTTACTAATCCTGATATTGAAAGTTTTGCCTCAGCAAGAGTGTTAATTCTCGATACTATAGGCATACTTGCCTCTGCTTATAGGTACGGTAGCATAGCTTATGTAGGCGGAGGGTTTGGTTCGGGTATTCACAACACTCTTGAACCTGCAACATTTGGACTTCCAATTCTTTTTGGCCCAAATTATCATAAGTTTAAGGAAGCTAAGGAATTACTTCGTCTTGGCTCAGCCTTTTCTATTAGTAGCTCCGAAGATTTAATTTCTAGAATAACATTCCTTGCTAACAACAATGAACTTAGAAACAACCTCGGAAAAATTTCAAAAGAGTTTGTATATCAAAACATAGGTGCAACAACTAAAATTTGTAAAAAAATTTGTGAAAAGGGCTAATTCTATCTGTGAAATTAATGATATACAAATGAT
>CAYZSD010000132.1:0-10036 GCA_964481075.1 uncultured Rikenellaceae bacterium
GTATATCCCCAATTCTGGTAGTCCAGTAAAAGTCGCCTGAAACAACATCCTTTGGGCGGAATATGATGAAATGCTCGTTGAGCATCAGCTCAAGCTTTGCTGGTGAAGGAATTACAGCCGACTGGATACGTTCGGCATATCGAATGGAGTCGTCGATCTTCTTCTTCTGAAACTCAATATGCTCCTTCTGAGCAATTACCATATCCCTTTGAGATTCAATTTCATCTCTTTGGGCGCTGATTTCCTCATTGGCCTGCTCAAGCATAACGTTTTTTTCAGAAATGATGATATTACTTCTTTTCTTTTGTTGGTAACCCGAAAAGATTGCGAAGGCAAGTAGAGCAAGCAGAACTATTCCTCCAATGGTGAAATTAAGTTGAGTGCGCTGGCGACGATTGTCAATCTCCTGCTTTTCGATTACTAACAGCTGCTTTTCTATTTCCTGCTGTTTTTTCTCAGTTTCGTATTTGGTTTGCATTTCGGTTAATGCTCTAGTCCTATCCTCATTGAGAATGGTGTCTTTCGTTAAGCTGAATATTTCTAAGTATTTGAGAGCCTGATTGCAATTACCTTTTCTTTTGTAAGACTGAAAAAGAGAAAGAGCGGCTTCACTAATTGCTGGTTTTGTATTTAAATCTTTTGCCAGATTAAATGATTTTTGGGCATTCTCTATGGCTTGATTTAAAAGTGAAATCCTTTTTTCCTCGAAAGATGTTGAATCGGCTAGAAGGTAGTTAAGAATCGCAATATTATTGTATAGGAGTACCATTCCCTGCTTATCGTTTATATCCTCTTTGATTTTCAATGCTTCTTTGTAGTATTTTATCACATCTTGATAGTTGCCTTTATTAAGGTAAACATTACCAATGTTTGTGTAAGCTGCCGATTTACCATATCGATCGCCCATTGCTTCAAAAATATCGAGAGTTTTCAAGTACAACTCAATGGTTTTGTCATAGTCCATTAACTCAAAATAAACGTTCCCCAGATTGTTGTAAATATTTGCCTGCCACCTCTTGTTATCAAATTCAATGAAAAGTTCCAATGCTTTTTCGTAGTATTCAATGGATTTTTCTCTATTTCCCAAAGTTTTATGGACTATTCCTATGCTATTATAGCATTGAGGAAGCGTTGGTCTGTCATTAATTTCTTCTGAAATTCTCAAAGCTTCTAGGTAGTTCTCTAAAGCTATATCATAGTAGCCTAAATCATATTGAGCATGACCAATGTTAATATAGCATTGAGCAATCTCCTTTTTATTCCCAATTCCCTCGTTTATTTCCAATGCTTTATTGTAGTATTCAAGCGATTGACTGTACATACCTCGATAGGAAAAAACAGTTCCCAAATTTTTGTAACAATCGGACATGCCTCTTACGTTTTTTAGCTCATTGTAAATATTGTACGCCTTTAAATAGAAGCTAGCAGCGGTTTCGAAATCTCTATATGAGGACAAATGTACATTTCCAATATACCTTGTGGCGTGTGCTTTCAGCAGTGAAAGGTTGTCAACCGTTTTTAAACTTGCGGATGAATTATTGGCTTGCTCAATAGCCTTTTCGTAGTAGAAAATGGCCGAATCGGGCTGCGTATAGCCAAAGGCCTGACCAATTTCTATGTAAAGCCTAACCCTTGTGGAGTCGTATTTAGCATTTGAAAAATCCTTTTTAAGCGATTCAATACTATTTTGGGAAAATAGTAATAAAGGAATAAGTACTATTAATGGCAGAATTACTAGCTTTTTCATATCGTAAAGGTAAGGGATGAAACGTCATTATTACTTTACAATCATTACAAAAGTAGTTTATTATTTGGTTTTTCTAAGAAAAAGATGAATTACTGGAATACAGGTGAAGTATAGAAATGAACTAAGGATAAACACTAACAAGAAGCCCTTCTCCACAGCAATTATAGTGGCAATGGGTGCTGCCAGAACCGAAAAGAAACCGTTAACTCCCCATGCAATGGGAATTTGTGATGGGAAATTCTTCGATAGAATTTTCATTCCCAATGGGAACGACATTCCCATAAGCAGCGATAGGGGGGCGATTGATAAAACAAGAACGATTATGCTAAGATAATAATTGATTGAAACCATTAAGGAAAGTATGTTTTCGCTGCAAAGCGAAAAGGCAAATATGAATATGGAAATTGATAGAAGCACCCAGAGAATTGTTTTACTCGGTTCTAGTTGAGAACAGTAATAACTCCCAATAGCCGAAAAGCAAAGGATAGATGCAATGATAATAGCACTAGCAGTGATTGGGTTTCCAAGAGCAAGAATGGATTTTTGGATTAACACCGTCTCAATGAGCATATAGCCAAGCCCTAAAAGCGAAAAGTATATCCAAATAGTTGCAGAAAATTTTCGGCTTCTCAGGGAGATGAAAAGGGGGGATGCTATTGCAATTAGCGCCAAAAGCAAGCAAATAAAAAGGCTGGCCCAGACAATTAGGTAACCCAATTCAAGAAACGGAACACCCTCAGCACCATACCATTGTAAGTAGTTGCGTATTTGACCTACCCGCATAAACTGCGAGAAGAAAGGGCTATTATCGGATGGTGGTGAAATATTGAAAATATAGCTTGATGCTTTTTTTGTAAATCCTTTCTCAATTATTTCACCTGATAACACCTGGAAGGTGGTATCGCCAAGTAGGTTAAACTCATTTTCGCTTGGCGGGTGAACCAAATCGAAACCCTGCTGGAAGCAAAAAGTTGAAATTGTGCTCAATTCGAACTCGGTAAAAGACGTTGGTTTCAGAAGCAGCAAAAGGGTGTTCCAATTCCTAATGGCCACGAGTCTTTCGGATGGATTTAACCCCATGTTTTTAAGACTGTTAACTGCTAGGGTGATTAGTTTAAGGCTGTATCGTGGGGGGGTATCCATGAACGATGAAAGCACAAGCATCCCGTTTTCACTTAATTTGCCAATGGCTTTTTCTGTAGCATTTGATGTGAAAACATACTGCTCCTTAAGAGCAGAAAGCCCGGCTCCACCTGCACTTCCCACGGTCGGAAAAACAATCTGATCCCATAGTTTTTTATCCTGATTAAGGAATTCCCGTGGGTAACTATTTTCAACTTTGATAATCGAGTTTTCCCAGTTGTGGTTAATAAGTAACTTGATGATGGGTTTAACGGGCTCAATAATGGTAATGTTTTTCGCTCCAAGCGATATTGCCTGTGAGGGAAAAAATGTGCTTGAGGGTTGCAAGAACAAAACCCTGCTATTCTTAGAACTGTCAATAATAAACTGCGTGGCAAAGAGGTTGTTGTAATAGAATTGTGAGTCAACCTCGCCCTTTTGAATTGAAAGATATGGTTGAGCGTTGATAAAAGCAATATCTGAGAGAGGAACGCTACCAGTATAGGAAAGCCCCAGACCATTAGCCTGCCTGATGTTATGTGATTCTACCATTTCAAGTGTTCCCAGAGGAAGAGGTAGCCGTTTAACAACATCTGTTTCTGGAATCAGGAGGGTTTTAGTTAGCGATTTGAACTCCGATGTTGATGGAATAGAAGGTTGCATTACTAGTACTGCGATTCCCAGTAAACCTAACAGACAGAAAACTAGCAGTTTTCTCGTTTCTTTTGTTAGCAAGGAACCTGAAAGTATTGCCAAAAGCCCAAAACCAGAGGTTAAATTCATCGGAAACAGGTAACTCGAAAGGACAACGAGAAGTAAACCACCAGCCGCTGAACCCGCCAGATTCCATGCGTATAGCATTGGTATTGAATGGTTTCTGACCATAAAGAAAAGACCGATTACCGTTGCTCCTAAAAGGAAAGGGATAAAAAGGATGAAACAGGTTAGTAATAGCTTAAAAATATGTGATGTTGAGGTGAAAAGAAGGAATGTGTCGAACCGAAACCATTCAAGATTTATTAATAACGGCGACAGAAGCATCATCACACCGCAGGCTATTGTTAACCAGAGGATAAACGCTTGTGCGTTCTTTTGAAAAAAATCTGCCCATAGCGAAAGGATTACCCCCGAAGAACCGAATCCCAGCATGGCAATTGAAACTGCAAGGTAGGCAAAATGATGCCATTGGCTATAGGAAAGAATGCTAATCAGCCCAAGCTGAAAACCGATGATTGAGGCTGAAAGCAGGAATATAGCTATTCGTTCGCTTCTCATTCCGAAGCCCTTGTGAAGGGGACAAACCGAACAGGAATAAGGCTACGAGTTTTCACCTTGCCATCCTTCTTCTCAACCATCATTAGTTGCTGAACAAGGAATGGTGAGCCAACGGGTATAACCATTTTACCTCCATCCTTGAGCTGCTCAATGAGTGGGGGAGGGATATGCTCGGCGGCAGCGGTAACCATGATGATATCAAAAGGACCCTTTTCGGGCCAGCCGTGGTAGCCATCGGCTATCTTCACCTGAACATTTTTATATCCTTGTTTCCAAAGGGTCGCTGCGGCCGAACGGCCTAACTCGGGAACAATCTCGATGGTGTAAACTGTATCCACAATCTCGGCAAGCACAGCGGCTTGATAGCCTGAACCTGCTCCAATTTCTAGGGCTTTCATCCCTTTTTTTGGTTGAACAAGCTCTGTCATGTATGCCACGATGTAGGGCTGGGAGATGGTTTGACCGTATCCAATGGGCAATGGTCTGTCATCGTAGGCTTGATTTCGGTAAGAGGATGGAACGAACTGGTGGCGTGGAACGGTCTCCATTGCTCTAAGTGTCTCTCTATCCTTCACCCCACGGTTGCTAATCTGGTTTCGAACCATGCTTAATCGCTGGGATAGAAAGTGGTCGCTACTCTGCCCAAGAAGTGTCAGGAAACAAAGAAAACCTAAAGTTGTAAACCAAACCCTTCTCATATTTATGTCCTTTAACTGGGTTAGGCTCACAATATACGAAAAAAGTGAGGTGCAGCAAAATGAATTTGATTTTTTTGAAGAGGGCAAAAAGAATAATATCCCTTAAAATTAATTATTCGATTACTGAGATTGAGAACGAAGTAATTGAATATCATCAAAAAAGAGATGATAGTAATTGCTGATACATCACTTCTTTAACGCTGCCTTACTAAAAAAATGCTCAGAGATATTCTGGTTAAACTTTATGCTGGTCATAAGGTATTCGGTTCCCTCGCCCTCCTTTAGCATATCCTTAAAGACGATTCTGGTTGGAAACCAGCGCCCTTCGATTTGCTTAACATCGCTTAGGGTTGTGCGTTTTAGCAGTTGACCACTTTTAGCGTAGAGTTCTTCCTTGAGAGGGACATATCTTTCGGAGTCAATCCACATCTTGCGGCTACTGTATGCCACATCTGTAACCTTCGCTGTTAGCTCCAGAATGTAGGTCTTTCTGTCTTCTATTGTTTCCTCCCCTACTATTTTGGAATCGTAGATGTCTGTTAGCTTGCGGTGCTCCATCATGTCCTCATAGGAGAGGTCGGAACCCATAACAGATTGGCGTAGCATGTGTCCAGATAGCTGCACCGTGCGATCGGTTGATGGTGAGTATATCCAAAGCTGGTTCTCCAGCTTGAGCATTTTTGTGCCTTGCTCGCGGGGAGGTGAGAGGTACTTTGTAAAAGCCTTGGTGTATCCAACGGAGTACGAGAGCATGGTCATGGTTCGGCTGCTTCGCCGCCCATGAATGGTCATGGTTGATTCAACAATTCGATTCTCCGAGGACATGTTTTTGTCAACCCGATTAAGAATTTCATCGGCTGTTGGCTGCGATTTGCCCGTGAGGGCTATAGCCGATATTAAGATAAAGAAACTTATTTTCATCGTTAACTTATTTTAGTTAAAAACGTATATTTGTAAAAAACAATCTGATGTCAAAAGTTGTAATAAGAGTCAATACAAGGACAAAAGCAGGTAAGCATTTACTCGAAACAGCAAGAATTATGGCTGAAAAGTATGAGGGTATTGAATTTGAAGAGGAAGAAAAAGAGGCAGAATTATTAAAAAAAATTGTTCGTAACAGGAAGCACGATCTGCTGACATACGAGGAGAAAAAATCTTTCTTAGATGACTTAAACTCGGTGGCTGAACCATGAAGTATGAGATTGAAAGAAGTTTTGCCAAGGATTTTTACAAGTTGAATGATAAGAGTTTGGCGCAAGTAATCCTTAATACAATTCAGGAGGTAGCCTCCGCAACCTCTTTTAATAAAATAAGGAATATAAAATAACTTAAGGGGCATAAAACAGCTTTTCGTATCCGATCGGGTGATTATCGAATAGGTGTTTTTATTGAAAATGATACGGTTTTTTTCGCTGCCTTTGATCATAGAAGTAAGATTTACAAGCGTTTCCCAAACAAATAGCATTATTCATTTTAAACAAATCATACTGATTCTCAAGAAATTTCTCATAATTAATTAGTTGTCTATCTGTTGTGATCAACAATTTCTTATCTGTGTAAATCCGTACAATTCGTGTTATCAGCGTTCCATCACGCCTCCAATTCCTTAAACAGCCTCGCCGTTTGGCGCTTATAGATGCCTATTCCAGCAAGCATTGTTCCAATAACTGTTGATAGCAGCCCAGGAATAAAACCAATGAAGAAATCGGTTGGTGCTATCCTTGCTCTAATGTGAGTGGGTAGCATCATTGATGAGCCCTTCATCATTCCTGATATATCGATACCATACTTTTGGATAAGCCATGCGAAGAAAAGACCTACTGCCGTTCCTAGTATAGATCCTGCAAAACCAATAAAGATTGATTCGTAAATCATAGTTCGATAGACATGCCCTTTTTCTTCGCCCATAGCCAATCGAATTCCAACCTCGCCGTACCGGCGAAGACCTCCAAGTAACCCTGCGTTCCATAGTACCAAAGACATAGCGAAAACAAACACCAGTGGGATATATATTGACCAAACCTTAACAAGGGCCACGTACTGCCCCATAGCACCCTGTTGGCTCAAACTCTTAAAAACAGGGGCAAACACATCTGTGCTTTTTGCGAATTTGCTATTCATTACACTTGCTTTTACTATTGCAAGTTCATCGTCGTAGAAACCAGTTTTCAGAAAACCGAGTATTTCGCTTGCAGCATCTTCCAATTCCAGAGCCATTCTTGCATCTTCAATATCAACAATTATTGCTCCTCTGTCGATGGCTTCAGCACCAAACTTCACAGTTCCTAAAACCTCAAAGTTGTACATGGTCATGCTCCCGTACATTGTTGATCCTATTAGGGTTACCTCATCGCCAGGGTTAACACCCAACTTTTGAGAAAACTCCTCGCTGAGTAAAGCTTGTCCTTTTTTGGCTATTAGATTACCACGCACAAGAGAGTTTGTAAGATTTAAACGCTCCAACTCCTTGCTATCCTTCGAGAGCAAATCAATGCCCATGCCAATTGCAGGTCCTTGCGAGCGGGTGCTACCACTTTCATCGGGAACATCAACCAGTCCACCAAAAAGAATTCGAGGGGCCCAATCGATTTCTGGAAACTCAGTACGCAAATCCGACAGTAAGTTACTTACTTCGGTTAAGGCCAAATCGTTAGGGATTTGGTTCGCCTCTTCGGCGTATGCTCTTGTCATTACTTTTATATGACCGTTTGTAAACTTTGAGTTCACCTCAATTGTATCGCCCATAAAACCCCTGACGTATGCATTCATAAGAACCGTGAGCATCACTCCAATGGATACTATAATTATTGGTAGCCTACTGCGACTCTTATCGCGGAACAGACCTTTTAATAGGAATTTTATCATGGTTTTATTGTGTATTTGTTCATTTAAATTAAAGAGTGCCTAAAGTGCCTAGAGTGTCTAGAATTTTAATATCTTAGGTTTTTACCAATTGTGCTAAAAAATGCAAGTAATTCGTTTGCTTCGTTTAGCATTTCGTGAAGTTCGTTCTCTTCAACCCACTTGAATTCTTGAATAATTTCCAGCCAGTAAACGGTTTCGCTTGCTTCACTTTCGCAGATGCCTATTCGACTTTTAAATTCAGCCTTACTTCTACATCTGTTTGCTTCACGGTAATTGGCTCCAACGCTTGTTCCAGATTTTGATATCTGATTACGAACAACCTTAGCTTCGATAGTGTTGGGCAATTTTGCAGAAAGCTTTAGAATCTTTACAGCGAATATTTTTGTTCTTTTTTCAAGATCCTTAGCAAACTCCTTGTTATTCATACCTCTTACTTTTTTGACTCAACGTAATATAAACTCATTCCCAACTTTAGTTCACTTTAGGCACTTCACTGAATCTTCCCCCTTAACGCTTCGGTGGGGTTCATCTTTGCGATTTTGCGCGAGGGCCAGTAGCTTACAACTGTTGTAGTTATTACCACAATAAGAATAGTTGAAACAACTAATCCTGCGCTGTAAACTGGGTATAGGGTTTGTGCAATGGCCATTCCCAACTCGCTTACATCCAAAGGCATTGTCCAGCCAACCTTAGCCTGCCACGCAAGAATAGGCATCCCGTAGGCCGCACCAACCAATGCAGCAAAAATGGAGTACATAGCTCCTTCAACAGTGAAAAGGCCAACAACCTCTTTACGAGTATAGCCCAATGCGATGTATGTGCCAATTTCTTTCTGCCGACGGAATATTGAAAGCACCATTGTGTCAAAAATGGCCAGCATTGCAAGAAGGATAAGGATGAAGTAGAATATCGACAGGCCGATTGATTTTGTTTTTATTAGGTCATCAACTGCTTTTGTCAAATCCCTGCTCGTTTTCAGAGTCCAACCCGCAACCATAGGTCTTTCAACTTTTCCATTCCTAAAAGTTAGAATGGTGGCATGCCCTTCAAGTAGTGACATGGACTGAAGTGTATCCAGCGAAATGTAAACCTGTGCATTTTCGACAGCAGGAACGTTTGTTGCAAAAATGTCAACAATGCAAAGTTCAGTAGCATCAAAGGTACCATTAGCATCACGCCAACGAAGTGTGATGTAGTCGTCTTTGGCTATCTTCAAGTCGCGAGCCATCATAGCACCAATTATAGCGGGCACACCATCAACAACAGTATCAAGCCGATGGGAAGGATGGTGGAAAATCGTTTGATTCGACCTAATTCCCTTAATGGCAATGGATTGCATTCTGCCCTGCGGGTAAATGGTTCCCTGAACGATAAGGATTGGCTCCATATCGCCCTGCGCTAATTCATCCTCAAATTCCTTTGGAATGTGTGCGTGGCTATCGGTTATGGTAAACGGATCGTACGGATCGTAGGTATGATGCCAGTACTGCCCCCCACCAATCTGCCAGTTCTTCATGTCATGTTTGGCCTGCTCTTCCCAGCCAATCATTACACCATTCATCCAGATAATCACCACGTACGAGAATGATAGCACAATCACATTGAGCCAGGTACGTAGCCCAGCCCCGATGAGATTTCTAATTGCTAATTTAACTGCTAGTCTCATTTTTTTCTTGATTTACGAACAAGGATTATTCACTTCGTTCATGAGAAAAGTTAACGATTTCTGATTTAAGAAGTATGTCGGGTTTAACATGTGTGTCCAAAACATTTCTTGGATTTTTCTCACATCTAAAATCATAATTCGTTAATCGACATTCGATATTTATTATTTAAAATATTGCACATAGCCTTTAGTTAGCAGAAACAACCTCATCATTATCAACATGCCCATCGAGAAGGTATATCTTCCGACGCAAGTAGTTAATCACCTTCTCATCGTGGGTGGCAAAGATAAAGGTGGTTTGCAGCCCCCTATTCAATTTCTCCATGGTTTGAAGCACGTTGTGCGAGTTTGCCGCATCGAGGTTGGCTGTTGGCTCATCGGCAAGTACCAACGAAGGCCTTTTTACCATGGCTCGTGCTATGGCCACTCGCTGACATTCACCACCTGACAGTTGGGGTGGTTTCGAGTTAATCTTATCGGTGAGCCCTACCCACTCCAGTGCCTCCAACACCATCTTTTTCCTTTCAGATGATGAAAGATGAAGAAGGAGAAGTGGAAACTCAACGTTCTCGTAAACAGTATGCACCTGAAGGAGGTTGTAGCTTTGGAATATGAACCCCAGATTCTCCTTTCGGAGTTTGGCAGCCTGCTTGGCGTTGAGTT
>CAYZSD010000133.1:0-9940 GCA_964481075.1 uncultured Rikenellaceae bacterium
AGTGAAAGAAACTGCATACTAATACGTTCCTCGGTGTTGAGAGTACCTTGAAGCAAGGCTTTTGTTTCACTATCGGCACTTGGAACCTCTATGTTGAACTCAATAGAAGGTTCCATTAACTTCCCAGCAAGCTGAATTTGGCAATCGACGGGAGTACGACGTTTGAATTTATCGTCCTGCTGGTCGGGGAATAGAGGACTCAATGGGGTTCGAAGAGTATAGATTGCTCTGATATTCATGGTTGCATCTTCAATATCACCATTCCAAAGAATAGTGCTCCCATCGCCGATACGAAATCTCTTGTTGATAACCCCTTGCAAGGTAAAGAGATAGTCTCCCTTTTCAATCTCGTACTGGCCATACATGTTGAAAATGTCCTTATAGGGATTAATTTCCATTTTCAGGTTTCCAGATCCGTTTGCTCGAATAATATCACCTAATTGCTTATCGATAATGATTTGTGCTTCTGCCTCGGGTGTTACCTCGAGATCAATGGTCAACGAAAGATTCGATTTTGTGGTTTCTTCAATACCAATTAGGTCTTCAATAATGATTAGTTCATTACTTCTATTAACAAACGCAATGAAATCATGCTCAGCTACTTCGCTAGTTGATGATAGAGGGAGAAAAATTGCGGTTCTTGGTTCTGTCTTCAGGGAAGCATTAACATTTAAATCGCTTGGCGTTCCAGTAATTCGTGCAACACCCGAAGCAAAAACGGTACCATAGAACGATTCGTTGTCGCGTTCTGTAGTATTTAGGAATTGGAAATTACTGGGGGAAAGTCCTAGATCGAGGCTTATGTCATTAAAAAAGTTTGTTCTTACAACTCCGCTAAGACTAGCTATTCTGTTATTCACATCGTAAATCCTAAAACCTCTAAATACTATATTACTGTTCTCAATATAAATTGGATCGGACATAGTATAGTGGGTTTTGGAGAAATCAATGGTCAACCCTAAACCATTTGTCCTCACCATCCCATTGATGATTGGTTTATCGGTCGTTCCTGTTATCTTCAAATTACCTGTAAGGTAACCATTCAGATTTGTCACTTCCCCTTCGAGCATGGGCTCGAAGTGTGTAAGAAGAACTCTATCAATATCAACCTGAAAGTTTATTTTACTGGTTTCGGGAAACAAGTCTCCCTTCGCCCTAAAAGTTATGCTATTATCAAAAGTATTTGTTGTTGAAATAGCAAGCTTTTTTTCTTGAGGAAACCATTTACTTGAAAACTGTATGTCGCCAACAAGCTTATCATTGATTTGAAACTCGTCAAGGGTTAGGTCGGAGAAGAATAATGGAAGTCCCAGAATATCTGTAACCTTAGCTTGACCTCCAAGTTTTCCTGCAATCTTGTAACCCATGTCCTCGGTATATAGATTAAAGTTAGACACATCTAAATTCTCCAATTCTACTATTACAGAATCGAATGGGTTATTTGAAATTTTACCGTTTACTGTGAGCTTTTGAAGATTATTTTGTAGCGAAAAATCATTAATAACGATAAGATTTGAGTCGATAACAACGCTGGAAGGCAGAATATTCCATATTGTATCGTTTAGGTAAAACTGTGAAGATAATAACGAAAGATTAATACGTGGGTCCTCTCTATAACCTACAATGTCAAAATGGGTTAGAGCATTGATTTTGCCCTGATTCTTTATGGTAGTTCGGTTATCCCAACCTATTGATGTTTCAATATCGTTATTTGATGCTGAAGCGTTTATTGTAATATTTTTAACCTGGGTCTGTCCAATTTCAACCAGTGGTACCGAAACACTTGCTGTAAAGGTAGTATCGTGAGTTTGCCCATCAATGGTGATATTTCTTATCTTGTTATCACCCAATAAAATTTCGGGAACCATAACCTTCAACGTTAAAGACTGAAAGTCTGGATTATATATACAAAAAACATTAGTGTTTTCAGCTATTCTGAAACCAGGTGTTAGTACATCGGTTAGCTTTTGGGTTTTACGTAACCGCAACTTGATTATATAGTCGTTATACTCAGGGTTTTCAACCCCTGTTGGGGTCAACTCAGGCCTTTTTTTATCAGGGCTTAGTGCGGGTATATACCTATAAACCAACTGATTTAGTGAAGAGAATAGGTTGGCATAGTTGTACTTACCTCGAAGTTCAGCTTCTAAGAATTCAGACTTAAGTGAGATGATTTTGTTATCAATCGTATTATTTGCGAAAAGTATTATATCGGAGGTTTTTATTTCGCCGTTTTGATTGCGATAGAAGCAGTTAACCACTTTTATTTCACCCCTACTATTATCGATGTTACTTCCTGAAAACTTGGCTGTAAGCAAGAAAGAAGCCTGCGAAATGCTATCGGCTTTGTTAAGATTTAGCTTCACTAAATCAAATTTTGGAACAAACGCTGAAAAGTCGAACACCGGGATTGAATCGGAGAAGTCAACTTTTCCCATAAAATTCAGTCTAACATTGGGGTCATCGAGGAACACATTGCCGATGTAGGTTTTGCTAGTCAGATTTCCAGTAATCTGAATATTTGTGTAGTTGTAATCGTTGAACCTTAAGCTGTGAATGGTTGCATCGGTAACAGCATCGAGGAAATCGCTGTAGTTTGTGCTTCCTTTAAGAGTAGCTTTCATGCTAATCTTACCAAACATTTCATCGTCAATCAGTTTTCCCACATCAATCCCTGGGGTAGAAAATGTCCCGTTAAAGCTTGTGCTTTTATTCTGGTTGGGTTTTATGGATAGATCGAGTGAAATTGTACCTATAGCTGTTGACATTGAACCAAATGCCACAAAATCGGAGATAAAACCAGTAAAATTTCCTTTATATTGTATAAACTGTAGGGGATCTAAGTCCTTGGGAAGTTCAATCAAAGGTTTTCCTGTTTTGGCGTGAATTATCCCTGCAATATCATTCAACTCGGTTCTGAAGCTCTTCACATCGACAAAAAGATAAGTACTGTCGATATCTGGTAAACCTATAAGGTTAAGGTTAGCTTTTAGGTTGGTTCTTTTTCTTGTGTTCAATTCTAAATTCCTTATTCTAATATCATTTATAGTTCCTCTGAAAGTACATGAAACGTTAAAAGTTTCATTTACAACTGATAAGTCCGAGGCAAAAAACGACAGAAAAGTAGTAGTAACTCTTGATCTTTCGAGAGTACCTTGCATGTTTACCTTTTCAATGAAACCACCCAGGTCACTCCAACTACTATAGCTCAAGTAGAGGTTTGGCATTGAAATCCGACTTCCCATTGAAAGCAACCTTAACCTCTCGAAATTGAAATGGTTGCTACTTAGGCTCACATCGCTTCTAAGCTGTTCGACTTCAAGGCCACTCTTCTCGGAAAAGTTCATGTCAGCAATGGTGAAGGAGATGGTGTCGCCTATTTCAAAATTTTTTATATCGAGGTTTAAGTTGTTTAACCTCAAATCTTCGAAGTTAACACCATGCTCAAGTATTGCTGGTCTGTATTCAGACATGCAAAATGTGCTTGCGACGAAGCGGGCGTTTCGAATTTTTATGATAAACGATTCGCCACTGCTTTGGGTAGTATCAGAGTCGAGGGCATCAATTAATTCTGTTACATTAATTACCCCTAAACTATCGGTTCTAAAGCTGACAATGGCATCCTCAATTGTAACGCGATGAAGGTTAAGGATTTTTTTCTCATTGCTAAATCGAAGAAGACTCACACTAATTGTTTCTGCAACCAATAGGGTGTCGTGCCTAAAGTCGGCAATGAAAACATTTTTAAGAAGGATCTTATTAAATGGACGATAGTCAACCTTTTGAATTATTACCTTAGTCCCAATTTTTGTTTCTATGATTTCTGTTGCCTTGGCTACTAGCCATGTTTGTACTTTGCTGTGTTGAAACAAAAACCAAACAGTAGTTGGTATCGATAGGAGTACCAAAAGAAGTATCAGTAAACCAATGATAATTTTTTTTGATACCTTTGCCAACATCTCTTTTTGGGGTAATTTTTTCAATAAACGCATAAATCGTGCCAAAGTTTAATAACCTTTGCTATTACTAAAACACAGAGATTTTCCAGAGAGTTTTTTGAGGGTTTTTATAATACTTTTAAAAGAAAATGTAATACCAATATATGAGTACAATAATACTTGGAATTGAATCTTCCTGCGATGACACCTCAGCGGCTATCATTGAGGATGGCTACCTTCGATCGAACCTAATTTGCAACCAACTGGTTCACAAGGAATATGGAGGTGTTGTTCCAGAACTTGCCTCACGAGCACATCAGTCGAGCATAGTCCCTGTTGTTGATGCTGCCATTAAAAAAGCTGAAGTTAACACAAAAGATATTGCTGCTGTGGCATTTACCCAAGGACCAGGCTTACTTGGTTCGTTGCTGGTTGGTGCATCCTTTGCCAAAGGATTGGCTCTTGCCCTTGAAATTCCCCTAATTGAGGTGAATCACCTACAAGGTCACATTCTTTCTCACTTCATAAAAACCGATAAACAGCAAAACCTTCCAACGTTCCCTTTCCTTTGCCTGCTGGTTTCTGGAGGCCATACGCAGATTGCTCTCGTAACTAGCCATTTGAAGATGGAAATTATTGGGAAAACCATTGATGATGCTGCCGGGGAGGCATTTGACAAGTGTGCCAAGGTGATGGGATTGGGTTACCCTGGTGGCCCAGTTATTGATAAGTTAGCCCAGAACGGCAATCCTTATGCCTTTGAGTTCGCTAAACCACTGCCTAAAGGGCTCGATTTCAGCTTTAGTGGCCTAAAAACATCATTTCTTTACTTTTTGAGGGATCGAATAAAGGAGAATCCTAACTTCATCGAGGAAAGAAAGGATGACCTTTGCGCTTCGCTTCAGCATACCATAGTTTCAATCCTAATGGATAAGCTAACCTCTGCATCAAGATCCTTCGGAATAAGGGAGGTTGCTATTGCTGGGGGTGTTGCAGCAAATTCAGCACTTAGGAAGGCAGTTAGTGAAAAAGGAAAAGAGTTGAGATGGAACGTATTCATCCCTGAACTACGTTTCACTACCGATAATGCTGCAATGATTGCAATAGTAGGCTATTACAAGTATCTGAATGGTGAACTTGCGGGGCAGGACTCTATTCCAAAAGCAAGGCTTAACACTTAACTCCTTCTTGCCTTTACCGCTTTAAGCTGTCGGACGGAAAGGTACAGGTAAACTATTTCCTTGCTTGGTAAATAGCTGCAATGCCGAAGGTTTGAACCGAGAAATGTGCTTCGGAAAATCCCGCTTCTGTTAGTAACGAAACAAAGTCGTCGCGTTCTTTGAACGCTTCAACCGAGTTTGGTAGGTATGTGTAAGCATACTTATGCCCTGAGACAATTCTGCCGACCCATGGAATGATTCTTGTGAAGTATATCGAATAAAGAGCTTTAATAAGAATACTCTTTGGTGTAGTAAATTCAAGGACAACCAAAGAACCTCCTGGAGAAAGGACTCTGTAAATCTCCTTTAACCCTTTCAGGGGGTCAGCAAAGTTTCTAACACCAAAGGAAACTGTAACAGCTTGAAAAACTTCGCTTTCGAGGGGTAATTCTTCTGAACTTGCTTTTATGAAATTTATTCTATCCTGAAGCCCTAAAGAACACACTTTAATCTTAGCTTTAGCAAGCATATATTCTGCAATGTCAACCCCTACTACGTTTGCTGTTTTCCTTTTTCGAATGAGTTGAATTGCAACATCACCTGTGCCGGTAGCAACATCGAGAATTTGACTTGGATTGTTTTTTAGCGCTCTTCGTACTAACCGACGACGCCAAAGCTTATCAATACCAAAACTGAATATATGATTTAAAGCATCGTACCTATGGGCAATGCTATTAAACATAGCCTCAACACCATGCTCTTTTGTTGGATGATCTAACACGAATCATTTAGAGTTTGAAATAATGCACTACTTCCCTTCAATTTGGCTTGCCAAACTAACATTGAAGGTTTGTTTAAGGTCGGCAATGAATCCATAGGAAACATCATCGATTCTAATCTCCGACTTAGTAACATGCCCCAAAGCAGTGAAGGGGACTCCACGTTCAACCATGAAATCGATGAAGTGAGTTTCTCTTGAAGGAGAAACAGTTACAACAATTCTACCCTGTGCTTCGCCAAAAAGAAATGCATCGTTACGCACCTCGGCATCGGTGGTGATATCGAAACCAAAGCCGCGTGGCATTGCGCTATCGAGAAGCGCAAAGAAAAGCCCACCATCGGATACATCGTTTGCCGACTGGATAAGTTTATTGGTAATGAGGGCAGAAACAACCTGTTGAACCAAATATTCCTCTTCGAGATTGAAGTATGGAGCAGGTGAAGCTTTGATTCCGTGATATGAATACAGATACTCTGACGAAGCAATATCGTTCTGTGTTTTACCAATCAGGTAAATCATGTGCCCTTTATCCTTAAAAGCAAGAGTTGTGTGGTTATTCTTGTTCTCAAGAATTCCGAGCATACCTATTGTTGGAGTGGGGAAAACCGCCTCATCTTTCCCTCCAATTGTTGACTGGTTGTAGAAGCTAACATTACCACCAGTTACAGGGGTACCAAATTTCTCACATGCAGTTCCCATTCCCTTGATAGCACCAACAAACTGCCAGTAAACTTCAGGGTAATATGGGTTTCCAAAATTCAAGCAGTTTGTAATTGCCACTGGTTTTCCACCAGAGCAAATAATGTTTCTTGCAGCCTCGGCAACAGCTATCATTGTGCCTATTTCAGGGTCGGCATAAACATATCTTGAGTTGCAATCAACTGAAAGGACCAGTGCCTTATTTGTACCCTTAATATTCACCACTCCAGCACTTGAAGGGAAGTTTGTGGTCATGTTTGTAGTGCCTACCATTGTATCGTACTGCTCGTAAATCCAACGCTTTGAAGCTATGTTAGGGTGATTAATAAGCACCTTTATTACCTCGTGCAAATCACAGGGCTCAGGTATCTGATTGATATCGAACCTTTTGAATTCCTTATAGTAAACTGGTTCTTTGTATTCCCTATCGTAAATAGGAGCGCCACCGCCTAGAACCAGGGATGGTGCAGGGACATCGGCTACTTTCTGACCCTGCCAGAAGAACTCGAGCCGTTCACCCTCAGTAACCTCCCCTATCTGGGCGCAGTTCAAATCCCACTTCCTGAAAATTGTTTCGACCTCTTTCTCACGTCCTTTCTTAACAACAATCAACATTCGCTCCTGCGATTCTGAAAGCAGAATCTCCCATGGTTCGATATTATGTTGTCGTAAAGGAACCTTATCGAGATAAATCCTCATGCCATGTTTACCCTTCTCGGACATTTCGGAGGTAGAACAAATAATTCCTGCTGCACCCATGTCCTGCATCCCAATCAAAGCACCAGTAGGAATTACTTCCTGGGTTGCTTCAAGAAGGAGCTTTTCTGCAAAGGGGTCGCCAACCTGCACCGAGGGTAAATCATCGGCTGAGTTTTCGGTTATGTTCGCCGAAGCAAAGGTTGAGCCATGTATTCCGTCTTTACCTGTTGAAGATCCAACTATGAATACAGGGTTTCCAACTCCCTGAGAGATAGCCGAAATCACCATATCCTTTCGAACCAAGCCAACTGACATGGCATTAACCAATGGGTTGGTGTTGAATGAGCTATCGAAGAATACCTCACCAGCTACAACCGGAATACCGAAAGCATTGCCGTAATCACCAATACCTTTCACAACACCCTTTAGCAACCACTTTGTTCTGTCCAACTTCAAATCTCCAAATCGAAGGGAGTTTAGCTGAGCAACAGGACGTGCGCCCATAGTAAAGATGTCACGGTTTATTCCTCCAACTCCAGTAGCCGCACCTTGGTAAGGTTCAACAGCACAGGGATGGTTATGCGATTCTATCTTAAATGCACATGCAAGGCCATCGCCCAAATCAACCAATCCAGCATTCTCAGTACCAGCCTCAGCAAGAATTGCTTCTCCCTTTCGGGGTAAGGTTTTTAGCCATTTAATGGAGTTCTTGTACGAAGCATGCTCGCTCCACATCACCGAATATAAGCTTAGCTCGGTGAAATTTGGAACACGCTCCAAAATTCTTTTTATCAACTCGAATTCCTCTGGCAAAAGACCAAGTTCCTTGGCTGTTTCAACGTTTACTTCAATAGCCTGCATAATGCTTACTTTAATGATAATGAACTTAAATAATCATTTCAATTAATGAAAAAACTTTGCCAAAAATAGTAACAATTTACATTTTCCTCTCAAAAAAACTGAATTTTGATTACAAACAACCTATACTCAATTTCTAAACTTCCAACTAACGGTAAAATACTGATTTATTATAATGCCTTAAAAAACTGTCATCACCTAAAAGGAAATGTTTAATATTCAACCATCGCACACCATCTGGATTGGTAGAAAAGCCCGATTCATCGAGCGAGAGTATGTACTTAGGAAAATGATCGTCAATTCCTTCAAATGCCTTGTACTCCCTTGCATAAACCTTATCTCCAACTAATGTAGTACAAACCTGAATGTAAACCTTATCCTCACCCTTCTGGGCAATGAAATCAATCTCCTTATCCTTATTTTTACCTATGCTTACATTAAAACCTCTGGAAAGTAATTCAACAAGAACAATATTTTCGAGTTTCCCAGATATCATTTCCGGGGTATTTCCAACCATTGCAAACCCAAGACCAACATCACCCAGGTAGTACTTTTCGTAAGTTTCTAGTATTCGCTTGCCCTGCATATCGTAGCGCTTAATTTTATGAACTAGCAATGCGTTATTGGCATACTCCAAGTAGTTGAGTACCGTATCACTGGTTACCCTGCGCCCTTGCGATTTGGAAAAATCGCTTATGCTCTTGGCTGTAGTTATATTTCCGCAGTTTACAGCAATAAATTCGAGAATATGGTTTAACATTGAAACATCCTTAATTTGGTTGCGAACTACCAAATCCTTGAGGACAATGGTGCTGTAAAGCGAAGCTAGGTATTGCCTTAAAATCTCCTCCTCCCATAAAAGGTAATGCAACCCAGGAAAGCCACCGTACTTAAGGAATTGTCCAAAGATGTCGGGTTGAATCTTGCTGTGTTGGTTTAACTTGAATATTTCGTAAAACTCGGAAAAGGTGAACGGGAAAATTTTGAACTCTATATACCTGCCAGTGATTAGCGTTGCCAAATCGGACGAGAGCATACGAGCGTTGGATCCGCTTATATAAATATCGTACCTACCCTCGGCAAGGAATGAGTTTATAGCCTTTTCCCACTCATCAATTTCCTGAACTTCATCAATAAAGAGGTAGTGCCTTTCTTGTTTTGATTTGACCTTTGTGCTAACAAAACTGTGCAAATCGGCGTAGTTTCTTATAAAGTCAAACTCGAAAAGTTCCTTGTTTATGCTGATAATCTGTTCGTGGGAAACACCCTCGGTAGTGAGAGTGTCGGCTATTTGGTTAAGCAGGGTGCTTTTGCCACTGCGACGAATACCAGTAATGACTTTTATTAATGGCTTATCAATAAAAGGCATGATACGGCTCAGATACTTTTCTCGTTTAATCATGGTACTTTTTTTACAAAGATAAAAAATAAATCGACCGCGGTCGATTTATTTTTTATCTTTTCACTAAAATACGACCTGAGTCGATATTTTTTTTTGCACGGGTACCTGGAATCGAATCTACCCTGCTTGCCCCAGGCAGGCTGTCGGTAGACAGACCGTGACCTAGGGTTGGAAGTCCCGCATCGGGCACCGAAAGCTCGTGTGCTGCCTTTACACTACACTCGTATAGATTGCGAAAATAGTAAAATAGTCAATATTTCCCTAACCCTTCTTGGGTTCTCGCATTTTCCAAATCTTGGGATTACGGCTGGTATGGAACTAAACAAAAACGTTGATAAATGGTGGCTTAATGGTGAAGGAAACAGAGTCGGGGAAACGGCACACAATGGCTCTTCTGATATCC
>CAYZSD010000134.1:0-9868 GCA_964481075.1 uncultured Rikenellaceae bacterium
AGCTTCGCTGCATCTTCGAGGTCTCGCTTCGCTCGAAATGACAGGCTGTTACGTTTTTGAGTGGAGGGGTTGGTGGCGGCAAAGCCGTCACTAACCCCTCCCACCACTTTTGACCTTCTGAAAGTATTGTCATTTCGAGCGAAGCGAGAAATCTTATAAGGTTTTATCGGACACTAGTGATATACTATTTAACAAGGAACTCCAGAGCCTCTTCCTTGGTGTCAAAAATATAAAGTTTATTGGACATAAAGGCATTGTAGGTATTAACCAGAATTTTCTTCATACCCGAAACGCCAATTGCGGCTGTTTTATGTGTTCTACTATTAAAAAGTTCTTTCCCCAGCTGAGAGGCCTTTTTCATAAATTCGCTACTGCCATAAGCACCAGTAAAATCATTAAGAGTGATAAGTTTTTCACTTGTTTTAAGGTACTCTTGTCGCACCTTCTCAAGAACACTAAGGGTGTCTTCGACAGTTTTACATTTAGTGTAATCGATTAACATAATCTTTTTCCCTTTGTAAGAAAGATATGATACGCTCATAATGCTTGACTTTTAAGTTTATAATTGATTAATACTTGTTATTCAAAAAAATACAATTCTATTGCAAAATAGGAACATCCTCTTTAATAAACCTGAGACTTTTGTCCATTACCTCATACATGACCATATCCTCATTAATAAATGGTATTTCTTCTCTCAAAAGTGTCAATACCTCCTCAAGGTATGGTGATGTTTTGTAAGGACGACGAAATTCAATTGCCTGAGAAGCATTTATCAACTCAATGGATAAGATTCTCTCCACGTTATCGACAACCTTCAGGAGCTTTGTTGCTGAATTTGCACCCATACTCACATGATCTTCTTGCCCATTTGAAGAAACGATACTGTCAACAGAAGCGGGTGTACATAGCTGTTTATTCTGGCTTACCATCGAAGCTGCTGCATACTGTGGAATCATTAGGCCAGAGTTTAAACCAGGGTTTGCAACTAAGAATTCGGGCAAATCTCTAAGTCCAAAAATAAGTTGAGAAACTCTTCTTTCGGAAATATTCCCTAATTCAGCTAAAGCAATTGCCAAAAAGTCGAATGCAAGGGCGAGTGGTTGTCCATGAAAATTTCCTCCCGAAAGGATTAAATCTTCATCGGGCCATATCGTAGGATTATCGGTAACCGAGTTTATCTCGGTAAGTAACAGATTTGCAACATATTTCACTACATCCTTCGATGCCCCATGTACTTGCGGGATACAACGGAATGAGTAGGGATCCTGCACATGTTTCTTTGGTCGAGCAATAATTTCACTACCGTCTAACACTTTTCTAATATATGCAGCCGTTTCGATTTGCCCTTCGTGCGGACGAAGAATATGTAGATTCTTGTGAAAAGGTTCAATACGCCCATCGAAAGCGTCAAGCGAAAGTGCACCAACAATGTCGGCCAATTTCACTAACCGTAAAACCCTAAGCATTGCAAAAACCCCATGTGCACTCATAAATTGGGTGCCGTTGAGAAGTGCTAACCCTTCCTTCGATTTCAGGTCGATGGGCTGCCAACCAAATTCTTTCAAGACTTCACTTGCCTGCCTCTTATCACCATTTAAACGAACCTCGCCCATACCTATGAGAGGCAAAAAAAGGTTTGACAAAGGAGCCAAATCGCCTGATGCACCTAACGATCCACGGTCGTAAACAACTGGCAAAACGTCATTGTTAAAGAAATCCAGAATTCTCTGAACGGTTTCAATCTGTACCCCAGAATGACCCAAGGAAAGAGCATGTGCTTTCAATAGAAGCATCAACCTTACTATCTCAGGTTCAACTTCATTGCCTGTGCTACAGGCATGAGACATTACAAGATTTCTTTGTAATTGAGAAAGTTCGTCCTTCGAAATAGATTTATTGCATAACGACCCAAATCCTGTAGTAATTCCATAGATCGGCTTGTCCTCAGTCTTCATTTTATGGTCAAGGTAATCCCGGCAGAAAGATATTCTCTTTCTTGCATCCTCAGAAAGTTCTAAACGAAAAGGATTCGATAAAATGCTTTCAATCAACTCGTAGGTTAAAGGTTCTTGTGAAATATAATGGATATTTGTCATGTTAATTATTTTATACTATTGAATACTAAACTATTTGACCTTTTAAGTAGTCAGGAAGTTTTTCTATAGAAATTTTCTCCTGATTACCTGTAACCATATTCTTAACAGAAACCTGTCCCGACTTCATCTCTTCCTCTCCTGCAATTATCACAAAAGGAATATTCTTTTTGTTGGCATACTCAAACTGTTTCTTCATTTTCGTAGTATCGGGAAATAGTTCAGCAGAAACACCAATTTCTCTAATCTTCTGAAGAATCGGTAAGCAGAAGGCAACTTCTTTTGCCCCAAAATTAGCAAACATAACTTTTGAGGTTGACAGGAGGCTCTCGGAGAACAAGTTTAGATGAAGCATAACATCATAGATTCTATCGGCACCAAATGATACCCCAACACCCGATACGTTCTTCAAGCCGAATATACCCGTAAGATCATCGTATCTCCCACCTCCACAAATACTTCCAATCTCCATATCGTTGGCTTTTACCTCGAAAATTGCCCCAGTATAGTAATTCAAACCACGAGCCAACGAAAGGTCGAGTTCAACTATTGTCGAAAGGTTTTTAAAATCATTCAGGTAGCCAAAAATTTCTTGCATCTCTGCAATTCCTTTTTGACCTATTTCGGAAGTGCTTAGTACTGAATAAATTTTGTTAAGTTTCTCAATATTCGAACCTTGCAATGCAATTATGGGTTGAAGTTGTGAAATTGCCTTTGAAGAAACTCCCTTTTCTGTTAACTCTTGATTAACTGCCTCTATCCCTATCTTATCAAGTTTATCGATTGCAATTGTAATGTCAATGAGTCGATTTGCTTCACCTATAGCTTCGGCTATTCCGCTAAGGATTTTTCTATTATTAATCTTTGTTGTGGTTGCAATTCCTAATCGACCGAAAATCTCATTGATAATTAGTACAAGTTCAACCTCATTAAGCAGTGAATTTGAACCAATTACATCCACATCACACTGGTAAAACTCTCGGTATCTGCCCTTTTGAGGTCTATCGGCTCGCCAGACAGGTTGAATTTGGTATCGTTTGAAAGGGAAAACGATATCGTTTTGGTACTGAACAACATATCTAGCAAAAGGTACAGTAAGATCGTACCTTAGCCCTTTCTCACAGAGCTTGACCGATAAAGAATTAAGGTTTTCGTTGGTTATTTCATCTGTATTGATACCCTTCAGGTAATCGCCAGAGTTAAGTATCTTGAAAAGAAGTTTATCGCCTTCTTCTCCGTACTTTCCCAAGAGAGTTGAGAGGTTCTCCATTGCAGGTGTTTCAATTGGCTGATAGCCATAGCTTCGGAATACAGATCTGATGGTATCGAATATGAAATTTCTGCGAGCCATCTCAATGGGTGAGAAATCGCGTGTACCTTTTGGTATGCTTGGTTTTGAAAATGACATTGTTTAATAAAAATTTGTTTACAAAAATTGTTTTAACTACTCTACTCAACTAGTTTTCGGTATTTGATTCTTTGGGGAACCTCATCACCAAGACGCTTTCGTTTATTCTCTTCATACTCCGAGTAGGTTCCCTCAAAGAAGTAAACCTGTGAGTTACCTTCGAAAGCAAGAATGTGAGTTGCAATTCGATCCAGAAACCACCGGTCGTGACTAATAACAACTGCACAGCCAGCAAAGCTTTCCAATCCCTCCTCGAGGGCTCTCAGTGTGTTTACGTCGATGTCGTTTGTGGGCTCATCGAGAAGTATTACATTGCCTTCCTCCTTCAGCGCAAGCGCTAAATGAAGCCTATTCCTCTCCCCTCCCGATAGAACGTTACACATTTTCTCCTGATCGGCACCCGAAAAGTTAAACTTAGCTACATAAGCTCTCGCGTTTACAGCACGACCTCCAATCATTATATGATCAGCCCCTCCTGAAATTACCTCGAAAACCGATTTCTCAGGTTCAATTGCTTTATGCTGCTGATCAACGTATGCAATTCTCACAGTTTCTCCAACCTTAAAATCCCCCTTATCAACTTTTTCTAAGCCCATAATAAGCCTGAAAAGTGTTGTCTTACCTGCTCCGTTGGGACCAATAACACCAACAATACCATTGGGAGGTAACCTAAAAATCAGATTATCGAAAAGTAACTTGTCACCGAAACTTTTGGAAACACCATTTGCTTCTATCACCATGTCCCCCAATCGGGGACCATTGGGGATAAATATCTCCAAACGCTCCTCTTTCTGTTTTACATCTTCGTTCAGAAGCTTATCATAAGCTGCAAGCCTGGCCTTCCCTTTGGCATGTCGAGCTTTAGGTGACATTCGCACCCATTCTAATTCGCGCTCAAGAGTTTTTCGACGCTTACTCTCCTGCTTTTCTTCCATCGCAAGTCTTTTTGTTTTCTGCTCAAGCCATGAAGAGTAGTTGCCTTTCCAGGGGATTCCCTCTCCCCTATCCAGCTCCAGAATCCAGCCAGCAACATTATCCAAAAAGTAACGATCATGGGTGATTGCTATTACAGTTCCTTTATACTGCTGAAGGTGAATTTCAAGCCATTGAACACTCTCAGCATCAAGATGGTTTGTAGGCTCATCTAGTAGAAGTACGTCAGGTTCTTGCAAAAGCAACCTACACAAAGCCACCCTTCGTCGCTCACCACCAGATAGAAAGTTAACCTTTGCATCGGGCTCAGGACATCGGAGGGCATCCATTGCTCGCTCAAGCTTAGCATCTAAGTTCCAACCGTCAAGATGGTCGATCTTCTCCGTCAACTCGCCTTGCCTTTCCATCAACCTAACCATCTCCTCATCGTCCATGGGTTCGGCAAACCTAGCATTAACCGCTTCGTACTCCTTAAGGAGCGTCACTATCTCGCTTACCCCTTCCTCAACCACCTCTCGTACCGTTTTCGTTTCATCCAACAGGGGATCCTGCTCCAAGTAACCAACTGTATAACCTGGCGAGAATACAACTTCCCCTTGGAATGACTTTTCTATTCCTCCTATTATTTTTAGCAGGGTTGACTTTCCAGATCCGTTTAGACCAATTATACCAATCTTTGCCCCATAGAAAAATGAGAGATAAATGTTGTTTAAAACTCGTTTGTGGGGTGGAAAGGTTTTGCTAACCCCAACCATTGAAAAAATAATCTTTTCGTCCGACATATTTTACTGTTTTTCAATTACGACAATTCTAGGAATGAAAAAAGCATCGTTAACATCCTTCAAAAAAAGATACCAACGATGCTAAAGAACTTTATGATAGTCAACTATTTTATCTTTTTGAAATCTTTAGCCAAGAAACCATCACCAGCTTTCTTACTAATCATGTGCCTGGTGAAGTAATAAATCTTATCATCGCCAGCACCGATAAGGATTTTGTAACAACGAGCTTGCAAGCGACCGCCTTCTGGCCCAACCTTGTGAAGGAAAATCACATTATTATTTTTTTCAGCAATAGCCTTCTCTATGTCTTCTTCCGAAACAAGTTTGACAGGATGAGGGTAAATCTTACGAATATCGGTTAAACTGCGTACATTCTTCTCAACATCCTTCTCCAACATCCATAGTTCCTTGCCTTTAACCTCCTTGCGGTTCTTGTTGTAATGATTGAATACCTTTGGTTTAATGAGTTTGGGGTTTTGGTCGAGCATCTTAATGTGATTTTGAGCAACCCTAATTAAACTCTCTACCTTGTAGGCATAAGTATCTTCTGGAACATTTGCATAACCCAATGGAAGAGAGCAAACATCAGGTAAATCGGTGTGTTTTTTCACCTTTGCTCCCAACACCACACATAGGAAGTTGTATGTTGCTTCCAGCTTATCGCCTGTAAACTTGAACTGGAGCTTAACCAGAAACGACTTCGATATATCTCCTCGCATCTCCTCGAACTGCGAAGCAGTAATGAACTCGTATGGGGTAATTTTCCAAGAACGCTCCACAGCTTTCTTTATATTGATATTATACTCCGACATTGGGTTGTCTTCGAGTACAACAAATGTTGTACTCCCAAGAAACGTTTTAATATCTTCATGGCGTGCAACATATCGATCGGCAAGGGTTACGAAAGTAATACCCAGCAAGCATAGAATGGTTAATAATTTTTTCATTGTAGTATTAGTTAGATTAGGGTATGATTTTTTGCAAATTTAATGGTTTAGTGAAAAGTTAAGCAATAAAGGTAATAATATTTATAAAAATATAACAAGAAATTAGAATCGTAAACCACCTATCATACTGATTCTATGGTATCATAAATAAAAATTGGTTCTTTAACATATACCACGAGTAATTGAATATCGGTTTTTTACTATCTTGCGTGAAGAATCATACCATAAATTTCTACTAAAACTCATCAAAAACAACATGGAATTAGTTGATCACAAGGAATTTAAAAAAGCAGCAGGGCTAAATACTATTGGAGGAGATAGTTTGGCCAAGATGCTAATGTCTATTCTTAAAATCAATAAGATAAACGAGATATATTCCGACTGTAGCTCGTATAGTGGATTAGAGTTTTTACAAAAACTTCTTGACAGTTTTGAGATTAGCTACGAAATAAGCCCTGAAGAATTGAAACGAGTACCCAAGGAGGGTCCATTTATTGTAATTGCAAATCACCCTTACGGAGGCATTGATGGTGTAATTCTACTTAAAGTGATTCAAGAACTTCGTCCTGATATAAAAATTATGGCCAACTTTCTGCTTCGCCGAATAGAGCCTATCAAAGACTCCATTATTCCCGTTGATCCGTTCGAGGGAAGTGGTCAGATAGCAGGAAGTGTGGCTGGTATAAAAAGCGCAATCAACCACCTTAAGGAAGGTAAACCCCTCGGAATCTTTCCCGCTGGAGAGGTTTCAACTTACTATAACACCGAGTCACCCGGGGTAGCCGATAAACAATGGAACGATTCAATTGTAAAATTCATAAAGAAGGTTCAAGTACCCGTTATCCCTGTTTTCTTTCAAGGTACAAATAGCAAACTTTTCCATATCTTGGGTCTTATCCATCCACTTCTACGAACAGCTAAACTCCCCTCAGAGCTTTTAAACAAGAAAAATAAGGTTGTTAAGCTACGTATGGGATACCCAATTTCTGTTGCTGAACAGAACGAGTTCACCGACATCTCAAGGTTTGGTCGATTCCTTCGCCTGAAAACCTATGCTCTGGGTTCGTCAATTGAAGTGAAAAAGTTCTTCAACTATAAGCTTAAACCTGAAGCCAAACCTGAAGAGATTATTCAACCCGTTTCCCCAGAGCTTATCCAAAGTGAAGTTGAAGAACTTCTAAAAGACCATTTGCTCTTCAAGAGCAAGAATTTCTGTGTTATTTGCGCCCCCTCAGTTGAAATGCCAAACATAATGACCGAACTTGGAAGACTTAGGGAAATAACTTTCAGGGATGTGGGTGAAGGTACCAACCGAAAAATTGATATTGACGAGTTCGATCTATACTACAACCAACTGTTTATCTGGGATGAGGATGAAAAAGCTATTGTTGGTGCTTACCGTGTTGGTAAGGGTAATGAAATCATTGAAAGGTACGGTAAAAAGGGTTTTTACATCCAAAGTTTATTTAGAATTGACAATAGCTTCCTTCCAATTCTTGCCCAATGTATCGAGCTGGGACGTTCCTTCATCGTTAAAGAGTATCAGAAGAAGCCCCTACCTCTTTTCCTCCTTTGGAAAGGAATCCTCTACTTCTTAATTAAAAACCCTGAATACCGCTACTTAATAGGTCCTGTTAGTATATCTAGCAGATTCTCAAACTACTCAAAGGGAGTTATTATTAATTTCATGAAGACAAACTATTACGATCATGAGTTTGCACGCTTCATTTCACCCCGGAACACATTTAGAGTACCAATTAGCAAGGAAGATACAGAGGTAATTTTCGAGAAAAGCAACGACATCAATAAACTCGATAAGTTTATTCAGGATATCGAAACAGAAGACTTCAGAATGCCAGTCCTTTTGAAAAAGTATATCAAGCTAAACGGAAAAATAATTGGTTTCAATGTTGACCCAAAGTTCAATAATGCTCTTGATGGTTTACTAATTCTCGATCTTTTCCAAGTACCAATTGATACCATAACTTCGCTTTCGAAAGAAATTAATGATAAGTCACTTCTTGATAGATTCAATCTATCGGACTACACATTCGAGAAAGAGCCAGAGCTATAGCTTCATTGAACCATTTAATAACTGGTTTGTTAGTACACTAAACAATACAATTAACTAACAATCAAATTAAAATGAACAATACCATGAAAACACGTTTAGTAATAATTCTGACTTTCGCATTTGCTTTTTCTTTTACAAGTTGCATGCAATCGCCTAAAGGTGAAAAGGCATCAACCAGTGACGTTTTCGAAATATCTGACTACAAGATAGGTGTTGAAACACCCATTAGTATAGATAAAAGCACAATTGAGTGGCTGGGGACAAAGCCAACCGGAACACATTTTGGAACAATTGGGGTAAGTGAGGGTAAAGTTTACCTTAAGGATGGCAAACTCCTTGGCGGATTCTTCACCTTTAACATGAACGACATAGTTGTCCTTGACATTGACAATCCTGGAATGAATCAGAATCTGGTAGGACATCTTAAATCCCCCGACTTTTTCTCCGTTGATTCGTTCCCAACAGCCACATTCGAATTCTCGAGGATTACTCCCCTAGAAAATGGCGAATCATTCAACGATAACCTACAAACAACCCATCTTGTTGAGGGAAACCTTACCCTCAAGGGAATCACCAAAGGGATAAGCTTTAATACTATGATAAAAATTGACGGTAATTCAATTGTTGCAAAAACACCCCAATTCATAATCAATAGAACCAATTGGAACGTAAACTATGGGTCAAAATCAATTTTTGCAAGTTTGAAGGACAACTTTATTCACGACGAGGTTGGTATAAAGATATCGATATCAAATTAGGCTATTAGCTTTTTTTAAGAATTCTGGCTTATTATGCTCCAATAATTCCTAAAACATTTATTTTCAGATTTTTAATCGGTGCTACAAGAACAAAAAGCACCGATTTTTTAGTGGTATTCTCAAACGATTGTGGAATTTTTTCCCCACTTTGTGGCGATATTTTAGAGAAGTTATATAAAAGTTGTATATTTGTAATGAAAATATTAAGAGAATATTTTTGGATTTCTAACTAAAACTGGTAGTAATCATGGTAATACGATCAGCACGTTTTGTAAAGAGTAGTCCAAATTTTACTATATGCCCTTCACCCGATCTTCCTGAGTACGCATTCATTGGTAGATCTAATGTTGGAAAGTCATCACTTATCAACATGATAACAGGGCTTAAAACATTAGCTAAAGTTTCGGGAAGCCCTGGTAAAACTCAATTAATCAACCACTTCGAAATAAATGAATCGTGGTATCTAGTTGACCTTCCAGGTTATGGCTATGCAAAGGTTTCCAAGGAAAAGAGGGAGGTTTTCTCAGAGATGATTACGAAGTATATCCTTAATCGCGAGAATTTGCATTGCCTCTTCGTGCTTATTGATTCAAGGATTGAACCACAATCAATTGACCTTACATTTATCAATTGGCTTGGAAGCAACCAGATACCTTTCTCGCTTATATTCACTAAAACCGACAAGATTAGCTCATCAACAATAAACAGCACAATTACAAAGTACAAGAAGCAACTTTACGAAACCTGGGAGGAACTCCCTCGTTTCTTCACGTGCTCCGCAGTAACACGAACAGGAAGGGAGGATATACTAAAATGTATAGAAGAAATTAATACAACATCAGAAATTTTGGTTAAATAGAAAAGGGCTAA
>CAYZSD010000135.1:0-9833 GCA_964481075.1 uncultured Rikenellaceae bacterium
ATTGAAGCAGAGGCTTTAGCTTACACCAATGAGGCTCAAGCTCGCCAGAGGCTTTTCGATCTGGTAAGCACAAGGAATTCTAGTTATACCCTTTCAACAAACAGTGGTCAAGCTTTAATTGATGAAATTCAGCTCCATAAGAGAATTGAGCTGTGGGGTGAAGGAAGAGTGCAGTTCGACCGCAAAAGGCTTAAGTTGGGTGTTGATAGGAGTGACGCTACCAACAACCATCGTCCTGATGCTCGCCTGGTATTCGCTTGGAACGACAAGACCTTTGTTTTTGCCATGCCTATGTTAGAGATTGAAGCAAATCCGAACCTAGAGCTCGATGAAAACCAGTAGTATTAGAATCATTACTATTAATTTTAACCAAATCACATCAACTATGAAAAAAATAGTGTCAATGCTGGTCTTTGTTGTCCTGATTCTTGGATTGAACTCCTGCAAGGAGCAATGCGAGAAGGATAATACTGGCGAGATTACAATCGTAAATAACTCAGAACAAGCTCTTTGGTTCGATGTAACCGAAGGCAGTTCCACTAACGAAAACCGCCTTGTTGAGGCAGGTGCTACCACAACCTACACCATGCCTAACATTAAGGTAAAGGTTTGGGCTTCGTTCACCAACGAGGATGCAAAATTTGTGAAGCTGAAGGAAATGGGCGTTGCTCGTTGCGAAGAGGTTAAGTACAACACCTTTAGCAAGGCTTGTCTTTTCATGCAGTCGGTTGATACCATAACCATTGTTAACAATACTGGTCAAAGTGCACAATTCAACCTTTGGGTTAACGGAGGTCCTGGTTTTCAGGGTGAGGTTTCCCTTTCAAGTGCTCAAACGCATTCATGGCGCAATGTTCACATCGGCTCAGGAAGCATTCGTTTTCAGAGGATTATTGGTGTCGATACGCTTATGACAAACAACATCACCGTTGCTGCTTGCATGAGTGAGTACACCCATACATGGAACTAGTATTTGTTATTGATTAAAACACTAAAGCAATAATTAACAATTTATTGCAAAGCAAAAAAATCCGCTTAGTTTTTCTAAGCGGATTTTTTTTGCTACTGTCCGACGAAGAAATTTTTATGATTATAATCATGTAATTGATTTAGCTTCGCTGCATCTTCGAGGTCTCGCTTCGCTCCAAATGACAGGCTGTTACGTTGTGCGAGGTGAGGGGGTGATGGTGGCGAAGCCGCCATCACCCCCTCACCAGCCTTGACTTCCTGAAAGTCTTGTCATTTCGAGCGAAGCGAGAAATCTGTATTAATTAGTCGGTCAGTAGTGTTTTTTTGCTAAAGTTCATTAAGCTTTTTGAAGAGCATAATCAAATCCTCTTCTTTTCTCACTCGAAGCTTGTTTTCAGATATTACTCTTTTAATTTGAGCCTTATCAAAAGGAAGTGTTTTAATTAATGCTCTTCTGCTTGCTTTTTTAATTGCGATATAGCTACCGTCTGGAAATTTAATATAGTAGAGGGTTCTTGGTTTAATTTCAGGTATTTCAATAATTCTATTGTTTTGACGGTAGGTCACTTTTCCCGATTCAATCACTTGCCTAAAGGCAAAAAGTGAGTAGCCCCCTTCCAACAGAACTTGCGCAAAAATATTCGTAGGTTTTAGTTGGTATTGAACTCTTGCCTCAATGTTTCTAAATGTTTCATATTGGTTTGTGAAAGGATTTTGCAAAGTAAATTCATGGATAACATTTTTATCGAGATAAACCGATTTGAGTGTAGTTGAATTAAATAGCACAAGTTGATCGAGGAAACGGTTGTAGTTTAGCACTTGATTACTTGATACTTTCCCGTTTGTTAGAGTAACACTTCCATTTGACCAGGTTTTATGGTAAAACTGCTCCCCAGCCGTTTGCCTATGGCTATAAATTACTTCGCCAAAAAGATGTGGCTCGTTTAGCTTCTCAATAATTGACTCGATATTGGGATTTTGGGCAAGCATTATCCCTGCTGTTACTGTTTGTAATGCTATTGTAAGGTAAGTTTTGTTTAGTGTCATTAAAATAAGATTTATTTAAAAATGAAAATCCATAAACTGCTTATTCAACCTTGAAGGTGGTTTTTTCTTTAATAATTTGACCATTACTACAAATCCCCTCAAAAGCAATAGTATAGTAACCAAGAATATCGCTTGTTAGGTATGTTACATCTTTTGGTACACCATTTTGTAGCTCAAGATTTGGAATCCATAGCAAGGTTTCCCTTAAATCAGGTTGAGATATAGACTCAGGAGAATTTGCATTGATTGGTATAGAAAACGATACCCCTTCAAAATGTGAATAATCATTATTGCTGATGGTCTTTCTCTGTGAATCAGTTAGGTATTTTCTATCCTTTGTAAGCAATGAAACAACCCCGTGGAATTCAAGGTCACCGAATGACCAAGGGAGGTTGACTATCTCAACCTTTTCAAGTTCCTTTGATGAGAGGTGGGCGATATCCTTAATTTGTTCAACGTAAACCCCGTTGAGGAAAAAAATTGGTTGTTTTGGTAAAAAGTCCTTAGTTCGCTGGTTAACAACATTCGCTGTGTAACCCCTTCTATTACTTCGAATTCTAAGAACAGGAATAATTTCGTGTGCTATTTCTACTAAACTATCAAGGGGGACATAAGTTGATGTTTCAAGAGAAAATAGAGGGCTGGCGTAAACTTGAGGTCTAATCTCAATTCCATTCCTGAAAACTTCATCCTTCTTTATTATACTACTTCCATAGGCTTTTTGTATCCTTTTTACAAGCAAAACTTCCTCAATATAATTGGGTAGTTTGCTGTTTAACTGAAGTTTACCAGGAGAGAAATTTAAAGGTACAAACTTATTGCGAACTACAATCGAATAATCTGTTTCACTTTGGCCTTGCTCGTAAAGTTGTAATGATATCGGGCGATTATGGTAGTACTCATCGAGAAGAAAGAAGAATGCTCCTTCTTCATTTGTTTTAAAGTACTTTAAGTTTACCAAAGAATCGGGAGATGAAAGGAAAACGATAGCATTATGAACCGACTTATTTGATTTCTTCTCAAGTACCCTGCCGCTTAGGATTGGTCCATGGCTTTCGGGTATTACTATCATTTCAGGTTGACTGTTGAATAAATCTTCGGCATACAGTGTAAAATCATTGCTGTTATTCTCGAAAATAGTTTCAGCCCTAGTAATTGATATTGACGCAGAAACTAATCCTTTTGGTAAGGAGGTAGAGTTAAAACTTATTTCAACACTTTCCCTGGTGTTAATTTTCTCTTTTGGAGTTTTTATTGCTATGATTTTTGATTTATGTATGTATTGATTTGCTTTATTCTGCTTATCGGATATGGTATCGTCTTCATTAATCAACGTTTCTTGGCTAATCAATGAGTTAAGAGGTGAAACATCGAAACGGTTAACAATAATGATTTGCTTTGCAAAAAGTTTTGAATTACTGATAATCATATTGTTAGTCCAAGCAACAAGCAGGTATATGCTCGATTTAAGCGTATCAGGTAAATGTAGGCTACCGCTTATATTTGGATTGTTGGAATGGAGTTCAACGTTTGCAACCACTGTTCCTTGCTGAGAGTATAGTGTAATGTACTGTACTTTACTCGAAAGTGTTCCAAAGTAACCATTACTTAAAGAAAGGTATGTTTTAAAGAAGAGCCAATCTCCTGCAAAGTAAATCTCCTTATCGGTGTGAACATAAATACTTTCATGAGGGGTGATATCGGCAACTTGCTTGTGAGTATTTGATTTTCCCAGAAAACATAGTAATGATAAAGCGGTAATAAAAATAAGTCTATTAATCATAGCTATTTATTTAATCGACCCAGAAAGGTGGTTTAGTGTTATTCAAGCAGTTGATTGGAGGTGTCTCGTCGAACTTATCTGTTGGCTCAAAAAAAGCGGAGTTATTGTTCGATGATGTCCTAAGGATAAACCCTTTTACATTTGTCGAAGAAGCTTCGAAGAACCCAACGACAGGTTTCTTGGGGTCAGTTACACATCGAATATTGCTAAATATTTGAGATGCAATAGGATCGAAGAGACTTCCATCGGAGGTAAGCTGCTTGTGCATATCGTGAAAGAACTGGTAGGCATCTTGGTTTAGGGTGTAAAGGGTTACCCTAAGGAGTAAGTTTATGATTATTTTATCATCAGTTAGGTAGTAGTACCGATTTTCCCTTTCAGGTACAAATGCAACGATATTGTTATTTACATCGCCTGGCATATTATTGGTTGAAGGAAGGTTGATATTGTTAATTCCTTCGGCCTTATCGAGATAATTCCAACAGTACCATACTGGTATAGCGGGTGCCATGGGATCAGGTGGATTATCCGGATCGTTAACAGGGTAGTTGTACTGTACCATGATATCGGAACTAAATCGTATCTTCGAGTTTGAAGGGTATTCATCTTCTACAAAAAGAGTTGCTTCAACTCCTTTGATTTCGTTGATAATAATATCACCAAACTTAGGTTCGATAATTTCTATTCTTGTTACTTTTTCTGCCAACAACGAAGAAATTTTCAGGCTTGGTAGTATTTCTTGCTGATAAGAAGCATATTCAAAACCATCAGCAGTTACTATGTGTAAAGTGTATTTATAACCCACAATTCCAATCATTTCGTAAGGCGACTGGTATTTACCAGCTTGAACCTCGGTGAATTGATACGTTGTGCCGAGATGGTCCTTAACATGCACCGAAGCATTGGTAACAGGGGTTGGATTATCACTTGAGCCAAAGGGTGCCGAGTTGGTTAGGTTAATGAAGTATGGCTCAGGATTAGTTGATATAAGACCTTCTACTACCAGAACGCTTTGGTTTGAAGATATGTTTGGGTCGTAAATGTCGCGACATGCCCCTATTGCCAAAATTAGGGCTATTGTCAAAAGTATTTGAATGTTTTTCCTCTTCATATTTTTTAGAATGAGAAGTTATAGGTTAGAGTCGGAATTGGACGTCCGATTATTGTTAGCTTATATAAGCTGTACCCTTGGTAGTTGTTAAGTAGCGATGGTGTCGATTTCTGATAGTATATTGAGTGGACGTTCTTTCGCGAATAAAGGTTTATCACTGACAACGACCAGTAACTCCTCCATCTCTTTACAACCTTAAGGCTACCATCGTAGCTAATTGAAAGATCGAGGCGATGATAGTCGGGTATTCTATACTTGTTCCGGTCGGAATAGTAAATAAGCTGATTCCCATTGTAGTTGTAAATTTGTTCGGGTAGGGTAACGGGACGACCTGTGTTATAGGTAAAAGTTCCACCTACTCGCCACTGCCTGCTAATCTGATAGTTGACATTGCAAACAAGGTTGTGTGGCCTGTCAAAATTTGAAGGAAAGTATTCGTTATCATTTATTTGATCTTGTGGGTAGGGGGAGTCGGTTCTTCGTTTCGATTCGGAAAGGGTGTAGCTAACCCAGCCAGTTAGAGCTCCTGTAACTTTTTTTAGGTATAGCTCAACGCCATAGCCATAACCCTTAGCGTTAATCAAATCGGTTTCGAGAAGTGAATTCATAAGAATCTTGGCGTTATCCTTGGTCTCAAGTACATTTTTTAGATTCTTATAGTAAACCTCTACCGAGGTTTCAATGGTATTGTCGTTGAAGTTTCTGAAGAAGCCAACAGCTATCTGATCGCTTAGCGTAGGAGCAAGATGTTCGTTGCTTAGATACCACACATCAGAAGGTGTTGATATTGATGTGTTTGATACCATGTTGATGTACTGATATGCCCTGTTGTAGCTTAGTTTCAGCGAACTCAATGGATTAAGTTGGTATCTAATCCCAACACGAGGTTCCAAACCATTGTGCTTTGCCATGACTCCATTCTTTTTTATGGAGCTGGTATCGATAACACTTGATGGGGTAATTGGACAATCGGGACAGTAGGTACGAGACACTCCTGGGCCAAGCTTGAAATACTGCGAGAATCGAAGGCCGGCATCAAGGCTCAGTGAGCTGGTGATATTAACCGTATTACTAATATATGCTGCAAGTTCAAGTGCTTGTTCATTAGCAATCACCAACTCCTCAACGGTTGAAAAAGAACCCTTTGGACTTACTTCTCCTGGAGAAATACCATATCGGATAACATTAAAACCTGTTTCAATAGAGTAGTCGGGGCTATAGTAGTAGTTAAGATTCCACTTTATGCTGTTGTAGGAGATATTTGAAGCAAAAAGATGGGAATTGTTTACATTTAGAGGGCTATGATTTGTCATTTGGTAGTTGTAGCTGCTATGACCAAGCGATAGCGATGAAAGAAGGTTGTCCGATAGGCTTCCTGTCCAACGAACAGACCCAAGCAAGCTGGAGTAGTTGTAATCAATATCCTTGCTTAGCGAGAAAGCATCAAAACTGGAATACCCAAAAATTGTTAGGCTATGCGTTGGGTTCAAGTTGATATTAATCAAGCCATTAATATCATGAAAGTTTGCAGAACTATTGCGAAGATTCTCATCGGGAAGGCGGGTAAGAATCCAGTTTGAGTACGAAGACCTTCCCCCAAGTGCAATATAACCCATTTTTGCAGGGAGAGGCGATTCGATGCTAAGTCGGCTATTCAGGAGGCCAATGCCGCCATTCACCTGAAATTTACCCTCCGCTTTCCCTCCCAGCTTGATATCCATTACTGAAGCCGATCTTTCTCCGTATTTCGCAGGAACACCTCCTTTGTACAGGGTTATTCCACTAATTAAGTCGGGATTTACCATCGTTGTCAAACCAAACAAGTGCGAAGAATTAAAAAGTGGTACGCCCTCAAGGAGTATTAAGTTTTGGTCGGCACTTCCACCCCTAACATTGAAGCCCTCTCCGAATTCCCCAACCGACTGAACACCAGGAAGTAGTGTTATACTCTTGATTACATCCTTCTCTCCAAGAGTTGAAGGAAGCAGCTTGATTGATTTTGAATCGAGCTTAATCATGCTCATCTGGGTCTGAGTGATATTGGCATCGCTCTTTTTTGCATAAACGCTTACACTTTCAAGAGCGTGGCTCTTCTCCATCAGCTCAAGGTGTATATCACCTGGCCCCACAAGCCGAATGGGGTAGTATGCAACCTCGTAACCAACGTATGAAAGTTTTAAATCATGCTCACCTACTGGAAGTTCTAACGTAAAGTCGCCGTTAACACCTGTACTAACACCAACATCGAGTTTTTCAACATGAATTACGGCTCCTATGAGTGGCTCTCCTGTTTGACCATCGACAATAATTCCTCTCATTCGAGCCCTCGAAAACTTACCGTACTCATTAAGGTTACCAACTAGTATCTTAGTGTCTTTGAGATCATCTTCAATTTGAAGGGTTGCTTCCTTGGGAACGATAATAAAATTGCCATAAAGTTCAATTGCTTCGAGTTTAACAGGGGAAAGGATACTTGTCAATGCCTCTTCAAGCGGAAGGGATAGTACGCTAACACTTGCAGAGTCTCCATCAACCCATTGAGGGTTGTAATGTATTAGCTGTGAATGCTTCTCCTGTAAAGCTTTGAGGAGATATTCAATGCTTGCCTTCTGTACATTCAGCCCTTTATTTTGCTGTGAGTATGATATTTGATGGATGAAAAGTGTGAGAATTGAAAGTGCCAGGGTAGCTGATACCCTTATGTTAAGTTGAAAAGTTTTCTTCATTATTGATTACGTAAAATCAGGTATAATAAAAGGATTAATTCTACTGTTTGATTGTTAAAAAAACAGACAGTTTAATTTGATGTTTTGAAACAGTTATTTCAATACCTCTGTTTTTGTATTGAATTTTCATAAAGAACTGTTTTTTATAGTTATATTTGCATGTATAACATATTAAAATCGAAAAAGATGAGAATATTGTTTGTTTTTTTAGCTGTTGTTCTTCATGCTGGAGTTGTCTCTTCGCAGGTTGTAACAAGCATTCAAGCGCAACCAAAAATGAATCTGCGAGAAGTTCTGGCAAATAGTCTTCAGTACATCGAACCCGATTTCCTGCTCGGAAGGGTTATCTACAACAATGGAGAAATGTCGCAAGCCTTCCTTAATTACAACTTACTCCTTAATGAGATTCATTTTATTCAAACCGATGAGGAGACTGGCACAGACAGAGTTATGTCGTTGAAAAACCCTCAGGATGTAAATTTCATTAGCATTGGCAGGCGTTTGTTTATTTACGACTCTAGGTTAGGGTTTCTTGAGATTTTAGTGAATGGGAAGATAAAGTTGTTGAAAAAGACTTCATTAGAAGTTTCAACAAAAAATCAACCTAGCGATGCCTACGGTCCAATCCCGATTACATCATCAACAACAACCGTTGGGTCTTTTGTTGGCGAAAACTTTAACTTTAACCCCGATAGGGAGGACATACTAAAGGCTAATACTATTAGAACGGAAAAGTATTTTTCTCAAAAATCAAGTTCTATTAGGCCAATCTCTACCAAAAAAGCCTTGCTAAAGCTTTCTCCAAAAAAACATCATGAGGAGCTGTCGTCGTATCTCGACATGTTTAAACTCAGGTGGAACGATGAGAAAAACCTGATTGAATATTTTAAGTTTGCCAACACCTTTGAGAAAGAATAGTTGACTTTAATACTCTGAGTTAATTCAGAAACTGTTTAAATTTTGTTATAATATAATGTTATGTAAAGTTAAATATAAAAAAGATTTCTCACTTCGTTCGAAATGACAACGGTAATACAATCGGATATAGTGAGTGGGGGAAAAGGAGAATGTTGGTAAGCTTAAAAATCCCTACATTCCCCTTTTCCCCTACCCACATTAACTTATTCAAGAAAATGTCATTTCGAACCCAGTTTTTTGGGGTGAGAAATCTTTTATGACAAAATTTAAACAGTTTCTGAATGATTCTAGCCAATATTTTCTAAAAAATCTCTGGAGCGATTTATGTCTTCAACTACTAGTAGGCTACATACAAACTTCGTATAGATTTATTTAAAAAACATATTAAGCTGTATAGAAGCTATTAATCGTGATAGCCAACGGTTTGACACATTACAACGTGCATGTGTTCTGGTAGTTTCATCAGCTTTTTCAGCTCAGCTTTATCCACAGCACCCCTTACAACTGTAGCCAAATTTTCGGATGCGCAGAAAAGGTAAATGTTTTGGGAAATGAATGCTGCATCGGCGGCTGAGTACCAGTGCTTAACGTCATCAGCTCTGTCGCCCATGCGAGTGAAATCGGCAACAAAGATAAGGTTAACGGGAGTATCTTTAACAAATGGTTGACGACCAGTAGCTTCTCGTATATCTCCTTTCATATATAGTTCAAGCCGGTTCTCTTTAGGATTGTATAGGTAAACCCCTTCAGGAAGGCAAACGTAAATATCAATCTCTTGCCAGTTAACAGCGCTAGGCGCTGTACGTAGTCCCTTTTCAGGTCGATTGATACCATTTGCCGCCCAAAGTAGGTTCGAAATGGTTTGCCAATCAAGCATCTTAGTGGAAAACGATCTCGAGGTTTGCCTATTGGCAAGAGCATCCATTAAAGGCATTCCACCAGTTTTCTTTGGTTCAGGGAGTTGTATGTTTTTATCCTGACTACAACCTGTTAGATGAAAGATAAGGGTGAAACAAAGAAGTTTAGGGATAATCAGTTTCATTGTTATTGTTGTTTTAGTTTATTTTACCTAACTATTATAGTTTGATGTTTGGATGCGGGAAGAGTTTAATTATTTCAAAACATAGGCGTTTAAATAATCAACGCTTTCTCAACAATATTAAGAAGTTTTCGTTCTTCTTTTTCCCAGCATAATTCTTTTGCCGCCACGGATGCGTTGTTTCTCCATCTCTTAATTCCTGGTTGGTCGTCAAGCATTTCTTCGATGGTTTTTGCTAGT
>CAYZSD010000136.1:0-9771 GCA_964481075.1 uncultured Rikenellaceae bacterium
GGGTTTACGGAATCCTTAAGTACGAATCGGGGGTACACCGTGTTCAGCGAGTGCCACAAACTGAAACACAGGGTCGAGTTCACACCTCTGCTGCCACTGTGGCCGTTCTTCCCGAAGCAGAAGAGTTCGACATCGACCTGAAAATGGAAGATATCCGCAAGGATACCTTTTGCGCCTCAGGGCCTGGAGGACAGAGTGTTAATACTACCTATTCGGCTATCCGATTGACACACATCCCCTCAGGTATTGTGGTGCAATGCCAGGATCAGAAGTCTCAGCTTAAGAACTTCGATAAGGCTTTGGCAGAACTTCGAACCAGACTGTACAACCTTGAATACCAGAAGTACCTTGACGAAATTTCTTCGAAGAGAAAGACCATGGTATCCACGGGCGACCGATCGGCCAAGATTCGTACCTACAACTACCCGCAGGGTAGGGTAACAGACCATAGAATTAACCTTACCTTGTACAACCTGTCGGCAATAATTGATGGAGATTTGAACGAGGTTATTGAAAAGCTACAGCTCGCCGAAAATGCCGAGAGACTGAAGATGAGCGAGGTGTAAATAATGTTGGTTTTTGGTTATCGGTTGCTTGAATGGCCAGAGTTTTGAAGTTGAATGTTGGTAGTAGATATCTAAAGTAATTAATAAAAGAGGTATATGAACGCAATACAACTTTTTGAGCAGATTAAGGCGAAACGAAGTTTCCTTTGCATAGGATTAGACAGCGATATTTCAAAGATACCGGAATTCCTTCTGTCCAAAGAAGATCCTCTTTTTGAGTTTAATAGATCGATAATCGATGCAACCATCGACTATGCCGTTGCTTACAAGCCTAACGTTGCGTTCTACGAGCAGCAAGGAGCTGCTGGCTGGAATAGTCTTCAGAAAACCATAAGGTACATTAAAAATCATTACCCTAACACATTCGTAATTGCCGATGCAAAACGTGGTGATATTTCTAACACCGCAAGCATGTACGCCAATACTTTTTTCAGGGTTTTGGGCTGCGATGCCGTAACCCTTTCCCCCTACATGGGGCATGATACGGTTGAGCCTTTCCTTAGGCAAAAAGACAAGTGGGTTATACTACTGTCTCTAACTTCAAACCCTAGCTTCGATGATTTTCAGCTATTAAAGTGCGAAGAAACTGATATGAGGCTTTTCGAAACAGTAATCCTAAAATCTAGATACTGGGGAACAGAGAATAACATGATGTATGTGGTTGGTGCCACAAGATCAGAGCTCATATCGGATGTGAGAAGAATTGCCCCTGACCACTTTTTCTTGGTGCCTGGTATAGGTGAGCAGGGCGGAAGCCTTGCCGAAGTAGCAAAGTATGGTATGAACAAACAATGTGGACTGCTGGTTAGCTCTTCAAGGTCAATTATTTACGCCGATCGTTCCATGAGATTTGCTGGAGCAGCAAAGACGGCAGCTATTATTCTTCAGAAGGAAATGGAAAACCTTCTCAAACAGAAGGAGTTGATATAGAATTCCATAAGCTAGTCCCTTGCAATTAGCGCTTCGGCAACTACAAAAGTACTACCCCCAATAAAAATTAAGTCATCATTACATGCTGCTTCCTTTGCTGAGCTTATTGCTTCTGCTACGGTTGGGTAAGGTTTTCCTGTTAGGCCAAAATTCTTGGCATGATCTGACAGAACCAAATGGTTCATTGCCCTAGGAATAGAGGCTTGAGTGAAGTAGTAGATCGCATCTCTTGGCAGAATGCTTAGGACAGAACTTACGTCCTTATCGTTAACAAGCCCTATAACGAAGTGAAGAGTTTTGTACTTATGCTTGGAAAGTTGCTTGGTTACTTGTAAAAGCCCATCCTTGTTGTGACCTGTATCGCAAATTGTCAGAGGGTTATGCCTCAGAATTTCCCATCGTCCCCTTAGCCCTGTGCTTGTTACAACCGATTTTAGCCCGGTAACTACATGTTCATCGGTTATTGTAAGACCTTGTTTTCTAAGTTGCTGTACCGCAGCTATTACACCAGCAATGTTTTGGGATTGATAGTTTCCAAGTAAATCGAGATGCAGCAACTCGAAAAGTAACCCCTCAGTCGATTCAACCCTGAAACGTTGGAAGGGTTCTTTGTTTTCGGGAAGAGCAGTAATCCTAATGGTCTCATTTGCAAAGATAATGGGCGAATCCATTTGTTGGGCAATATCTTGAAATACATTCGCAACCTCATCCTGTTTCTGGCTAATTATTACAGGAATTTTTTGTTTTATGATACCCGCTTTTTCTTTTGCGATGGCTTGAAGGCTATCACCAAGTAGATCGGTATGGTCAAGCCCGATATTAGTAATAATCGATAGAATTGGTTTAATTATATTGGTAGAGTCGAGTCGTCCTCCCAAACCTACCTCAATAACCCCAATATCCACCTTATGGTTTGCAAAATGCTCAAAAGCCAAAGCAACAGTCATCTCAAAGAAGGAAGGCTTAACCTTCTCAAAAACACTATTATTTTGGGCAACAAAGGCAATCACTTCTTGCTCGCTAATCATTGCACCGTTTACCCTGATACGCTCTCTGAAATCTTTTAAATGGGGCGAGGTGTAAAGCCCAATCCTATATCCTGCTGCCTGAAGAATCGAGGCTAGTGCATGTGATGTACTGCCTTTCCCATTGGTGCCTGCAACATGAATAGTTTGATACTTTCGGTGCGGGCTACCAAAATGATTGTCTAATGCTAATGTATTATCTAGGTTTGCCTTATAAGCCAACTTACCAATGCGCTGATACATGGGGAGTTGAGAAAAAAGGTAGGCTAAGGTTTGTTCGTAATCCGTCATAAAGTGAAATTAACTTGCTCGTTTTTGATTAGGAGTAACGATAATTTTCAAGAAAACTTAACCGCAAAATAACAAACAAAAATCCTAATAGAAGCGAATATTTTTGTACTTTTATGGCTTGCATAACTAACAAATACCGACATGGCAAAAAAGCAAAAGAAGCTCTTTATCCTTGACACGAATGTTCTGCTTCACGATCACACATGTATCTATAATTTTCAGGAGAACGATATCGTGATTCCCATTGTTGCCCTTGAGGAGCTCGATAAGTTCAAGAAAGGAAACGAGATGATTAACTACCATGCTCGGGAGTTTGCCAGAGCCCTCGATAGCATTTCGGGCGACAATCTGTTTAACGGTGGCATTTCGTTGGGCAAGGGGCATGGGAAGCTAAAGATTGAAATTGGAAGACCATTCACCCCCGAGATGGAGCAGTCGTTTGCCGAGAGAAGCCCCGACAATAGGATACTTGCTATAGCTACACACATTCAACGCGAAAATAAAGGAACGCCTGTAATCCTTGTCTCGAAGGATATCAACCTTAGAATGAAAGCTAAATCGCTTGGGCTCATGGCTCAGGATTACCTCTCCGATAAGGTGAAGGACATTGATATACTAAAAAAGGAGATAGAGATTATTGAAGGGGTAGATAGTAGTATCATACAGAAACTTTTTGATACACCCGAAGGCATTGACCCTAAGGAGATTAAAGTAAAACCCTACCCAAACCAATACTATATTATCAGGGGAAATAAAGCTAGCGCTTTAGGTCGCTACAACGCATCAACCAAATCCATCGATAGGGTTGAGAAGGTGAAGACCTACGGGATTGAACCAAGGAATTCGGAGCAAACATTTTCGATGGATGCTCTTCTGCGTGATGATATTCAACTTGTTGCTCTAACCGGAAAGGCAGGGACAGGAAAAACACTTCTTGCACTTGCTGCTGCCCTTCATCAGGAGAAAAACTTTAACCAAATCCTTTTAGCCAGACCCATTGTCCCGCTTGGGAACAGGGATATTGGATACCTTCCTGGTGATGTGGACGAAAAGATTGGCCCTTACATGCAACCACTTTATGATAACCTTTCGGTAATAAAAAATAAGTTCAAATCATCCAGTAGAGATTATCTTCATATCGAGGAACTTCAACGTACAGAAAGGCTGGTGATTACACCCTTAGCCTACATCAGGGGGAGGAGCCTGTCCAATGTTTTCTTCATTGTTGATGAGGCTCAAAACCTAACCCCTCATGAGGTGAAAACTATCATAACCCGTGCGGGAGAGAATACAAAAATGGTGTTTACTGGCGACATACACCAGATTGACCATCCATACCTCGACATGAAGTCGAATGGGTTAACCTACCTTTCGGATAAGATGCATGGCCAAAACATTTTTGCCCACGTGAACCTTGTGAAGGGTGAACGAAGCTTCCTTGCCGACCTGGCTAGCACGCTTCTATAATTTTTTTTGATTGGATTAAACCTCAAACCTAGCTGTGAGCATGAAGACCCTCTATATCCTTCGTCACGCCAAATCATCATGGGATGAGCCTGAAAAGAGTGACTTCGATAGGTCTCTTAAAATGAGAGGAATAAATGACGTAAAACTATTGGCCAAAAAGGTCAAAGGGGATACAGATGGAATTGACCTTATCATTTCTAGTCCTGCAAATCGTGCCATTCACACAGCCATTCTTTTTGCACAAGCCGTTGGCTTTCCAATGGATAAACTGCTTATCAAGGAAAATCTTTACGAAACTACCGAACTAGAGGTTCAAAAGTTAGTTAAGTCACTACCAGACAACTTGAATAAGGTGATGATTGTGGGTCATAACCCAACCTCAACTCATTTTACAAACCTTTTTCTCAAGGAAACTATTTTTAACATTCCAACATCGGGGTTAGTTGGACTCACATTTTCGGTTGACAAATGGGTTGATATTGAGCGGGGTAACCTTTGTGCAAGTTTCTTCGATTTTCCTAAAAACTCCTAGTAATTTTTAGATTTTTTTGTTTGTATGGCAAAAAGCAAAGACTATATTATTCGTGAGGTGAGCTGGCTCTCATTTAACGAGCGTGTGCTTCAGGAGTCTACCGACAAGAGCGTTCCTCTGGTTGAGCGAATGAAGTTTCTTGGGATTTTCAGTAATAATCTCGATGAGTTTTTCAGGGTTAGGGTTGCTACACAGCTTCGATTGATGCAACTCGACAAGAATTACAAGGAGTATGGCTTCGAAAAGCCAAAAAAAGTGCTTGAAAAGATACAACGTATCGTCCAAGCATTTAATATTCGGTTCGATAAGATATTTTTGGAGATTGTTAGTGAGCTCTCATCGAAGGGGATTGTTCTATTGAACGAAACGCAACTTTGCGAAGAGCACGCAATTTTCATTAGAAGTTACTTCAAAAAAAGGGTTGCCGACGCCATTGCCCCAATAATGATTAGCAAGCTAGAGAAGTTTCCCGAGCTAACCGATAAATCTATTTACCTCGCTGTTAGGCTGTCGAAAAAATTAATCCCCGATGCCCACGAATACTCTCTTATCGAAATACCAACAGGCGATTGCTCTCGCTTTATTGAGCTGCCACCGATTGACGGGAAAAAGTATATCATCCTTCTTGACGATGCCATTAGGTTTTGCCTCGATCAAATCTTTAGCATTTTCCCGTACGACACATACGAGGCATACACAATAAAAATTACCAGGGACGCAGAACTAGATGTTGATAATGATATAGTTGAAAGCTTGCTGGAAAAAATCTCCAAGGGTGTTAAGAATCGTAAGAAGGGACAACCTGTTAGGTTTGTTTACGACGCTCAAATTCCAAGCGATTTGCTTTCTTTTATTGTAGATAAACTGGATTTAGACGAGGACGACAACCTTCTTTCAGGAGGACGTTACCATAACTTCAAGGATTTTATGGCATTCCCAAACCTTGGTGGACCTGAATTAGTAAATGAACCAATGATTCCAGTCCCTGTCCCACACCTTGAGAATGTGCCAAGCATACTTGAGGTTGTGAAAAAAAGGGATATTAGCCTCCATTACCCTTACCAAAACTTCTCATATTATGTACAGATGCTCCGAGAAGCATCCATTGACCCATTCGTAACAAGCATAAAGATTACGCTTTATAGAGTGGCCACCGAGTCGAAGGTGGTAAGAGCCTTGATGAATGCTTCTCAGAACGGCAAAAAGGTAACCGCAGTGGTTGAACTCCTTGCTCGCTTCGACGAGGGAGCAAACATCTACTGGAGCAAACGAATGGAGGAGGCTGGTATTAAGGTTATTTTTGGTGTTAATGGACTTAAAGTTCATAGCAAGCAAACCTTGATAACCCGAATGGAGAATGGAGTTCCGGTAAACTATGCAACGTTGAGCACAGGTAATTTCCATGAGGGAAACGCAAATGTTTACACAGACTTTAACATCATTACCGCCGATACACGTATTACCAGCGAGGTTGAAAAGGTTTTTACTTTCTTCGAGTTTAACTTTAAGGTGTTTACCTACAAACACCTTCTGGTTGCCCCGAATAATATGCGTCGCAAGCTATATGCTTTAATTGATACCGAGATTGCAAATGCACGCAAAAAACAGCCTGCTTACATTTACTGCAAGATTAATAATATTGTTGATCAGGATATTATTCGAAAGCTTTACCAAGCAAGTAACGCTGGGGTATCCATTAAGTTAATGGTCAGAGGGATATGTTCACTTGTCCCTGGAATACAAAAACAAAGCCAGAATATTGAGGTTTTTAGCGTTGTTGACAGGTTTCTGGAGCATTCTCGCTTTTTTATCTTCTGCAATAATAACAACGAGAAGTACTACATTTCTTCGGCCGATTGGATGACCCGAAACATTGACAACAATGTTGAGGTTGCGGCTCCTATCTACAATCCCGATATTCAAAAGGAGCTCAAGGATATTTTCATGGCTGGAATGAGGGATAATGTTAAAGCAAGGATTATCAATGCCAAGCAAGACAACCAATACAAGATTAACTCCAAGATTCCACCTTACCGTTCACAGATTGAACTACTTAACTACTACAAACAGAAATACTCAAACAAATAATAATTTGAAACTTCTTCAATTTGCTGCCATTGACATTGGCTCCAATGCCATCCGGCTACTCTTCATGAATGTGGTTGAGGAGGGTAGTAAGGCTTTGTTCAAGAAATCATCATTGATAAGGGTTCCGGTAAGGCTCGGGGACGATGCTTTCATTACTGGAAAAATATCTCAAAAAAAAATCGATAAGGTTGTAAAAACAATGATAGCCTTCAAGCATCTGATGGATGTACACGAGGTGGTTTCCTATCGAGCCTGTGCTACATCAGCAATGCGTGAGGCATCAAATGGTCACGAAGTTGTTAATGCTGTCCTTGAAAGGGCTGGTATTGAGATTCAAATCATCGATGGGAAGCAGGAGGCGGAAATTATCTACTCGAACCAGATTGTCGAAACAATTGATGATGATAATCAGTACCTTTACGTGGATGTGGGGGGAGGAAGCACCGAGATTACCCTTTTCTGCAAAAAGAAACTTGTAGAGTCCCGTTCGTTCAACATAGGAACCATTAGAATGCTTAACAAAAAGGTTAATGACGATGACTTCAGCCAGATGAAGCGTTGGCTAAAGGGACTCAAAACCGACAAGCGTGAGGTATGCATCATTGGTTCTGGCGGAAACATAAACAAGATACTAAAATTGTCAGGAAAGAAGGAAAATGAGTCCCTAGTTTTTGAAGAGCTTGAGGAGATAAACAAGTTCATTAATTACTATACTGTTGAAGAGAGGATTAAGGTTCTCGGATTGAATCCCGACCGGGCCGATGTTATTGTACCCGCTTCGGAGATATTCCTGAAGATTATGAAATGGACTGGAGCAAAAAAGGTTATCATTCCAACTTTCGGGGTTTCCGATGGTATTGTTCACCAGATTTACTCCGACTACAAGAAACAGAAGAAAAGTATTGGACTACTAAGTGGAAATCGCTAGAAGCCATAGTTTCCCTAATAAAATTCAAGGTAACTAAATCTCAAGCACATATTAGCTTCTGAAAATAAAAAGTGCTATCTTTGCAGCAATTCAGCTAGAAACGATGAGTACCGATAAGGGTAAGAAGAAGTATATTCAGAAGCTTAAAAGTAAGTATAGGCTTAGCATCTACAACGATCAGTCCTACGAGGAGGTGTGGTTTATGAGGCTTTCGCGCCTCAATGTAATATCTGTTGTTGGGGGTACGGCAATTCTGCTAATAAGCATTGTTACCATACTTATTGCCTTCACCCCAATCCGTGAGTTCATTCCAGGCTACCCCGATGGCACAACCCGTCGCTACATAGTTAAGAACGCCCTAAAAGTCGATAGTCTTGAGCGTGAAATCCAGCAATGGAAGATATACCTTGGAACGCTTCATACTATCCTACGCGGCGAAAGTCCCGATAACTTCGAGAGCCGCCCCGACAGTTCGGTTCGATATAAAGATATTGTCTTTTCACGATCAGTTGAGGATTCTCTACTTCGTTTACAGATTGAAGAGGAGGAACTCTTCAACCTCTCGGTTCTTGAGGTTAGAAGCAAGAACGATAAGCTTTCAAGCCTACATCTTTTCCCACCTGTCAAGGGAGTGGTTACCAACTCGTTCAATGTTCAATCGAACCATTTTGGTGTCGATGTGGTTGCTCCACCCAACGAAGTGGTTGTTGCCATTGCCGACGGTACAGTTACTCTTTCAAGTTGGACGCTGGAGACGGGCTATGTTATTCAAATACAGCATGAAGGTAGTTTGCTTTCAGTGTATAAGCACAATAGCAAACTGTTAAAGCGTACTGGAACGCAGGTGAAGGCTGGCGAGGCAATAGCAATCATTGGAAACTCTGGTGAGCTTACCACAGGGCCACATCTTCATTTTGAGCTATGGCACAACGGGAATCCTATCAACCCTGAGCAGTATATTGTTTTCTAACCAATTCTAGTAAAACGTCTTGAAACGAAGAATAGCCATACTAGGTTCAACCGGGTCGATAGGTACGCAAGCCCTAGAGGTAATTGGATGTAATCCCAACTTGTTTCAGGTTGAAGTACTTACAGCAAACAACAAGTCTGACCTGTTAATCAAGCAAGCCCAAAAGTTTTTACCAAACACAGTGGTTATTGGCAATAAAGAACTATACAATCAAGTCAAAGAAGCACTCGAACCACTTGACATAAAGGTTTTTGCAGGTGATGAATCAATAGCTCAAGTTGTTTCAATGGAAAGCATTGACATGGTTCTCACAGCAATGGTTGGCTATTCAGGGCTTGTTCCTACCATAAATGCTATAAAGGCAAACAAGCCCATTGCATTGGCCAACAAGGAAACACTAGTGGTTGCAGGTGAACTTGTTATGAACCTTGCCCTTGAGCATAAAGCACCCATTATTCCAGTCGATTCGGAGCATTCGGCAATTTTTCAATGCCTTGTTGGTGAGCACGATCCCATCGAGAAAATCATTCTAACTGCATCGGGAGGGCCTTTCAGAAATTTCTCATACAAACAGCTTGCCCATGTTACACCTGCCGATGCACTCAAACATCCAAACTGGAGCATGGGCAACAAGATAACCATCGACTCGGCCACCATGATGAACAAAGGGTTTGAGGTAATTGAAGCGAAATGGTTGTTCAATCTTAAACCCGAACAGATAGAGGTTATTGTTCATCCACAGTCGATTATTCACTCCTTGGTTCAGTTTGAGGATGGTTCCATGAAGGCACAAATGGGGCTTCCCGACATGAAACTTCCCATTCAGTATGCATTGAGCTTCCCAAGAAGATTAAAGTCCGATTTCCCTCGCTTTAGCTTCGTAGGTTTTCCTAACCTCACCTTTGAGGAGCCCGATGAATTTAAAAACAAGGTAGCATCCGGGGTTTGCAATGTTCCCTTTATCGCGTTCGGGA
>CAYZSD010000137.1:0-9751 GCA_964481075.1 uncultured Rikenellaceae bacterium
ATTCCCCTCAACAACCTGAATGTGAAGCATCTTTCCAACAATAGCAAGACCTAGGATTACAAAGAAAACGTAAACCAAACCAAACCTGAATAGTATATCCTTCTTAACAGTCATTGTGCTTACAACTAACGTCTTGCTTTTATTTTCTTAGGAGGAACCACCGACTCCTCAAGCCCAAGTCCTTTCTCCCTAACCAACTTCGACACTTGGACCTGAGTGCTGATATGCATCAACTGCGACGCCATAGTAATCGATTCAGCTCTCAGGTTTTTCACCTCTTGGTCAAGCGATCGCCCTCTTCTTACAACCTTTTCGTACTTGTAACTATTGGAAATGTAAACCATTGCAAGGAAAGCAAGAAAGAGGATGTATGGTATCTGACTAGTTATCGACTCCTTACCTAAGATGCTTCCATTAAGAATATCCCTAACTCCCCCCGACTTAGTGGCTTCCTTCCCTTTCTGCTGAATATCAACAAATTCTCCTGAAACATCCTTTTCCTCTTTCATATTCTTTCTCCTATTCTTAGCTTAGCACTTCTTGCCCTTGGGTTTATTGTAATTTCTTCTTCCGAAGGAGTAATCACCTTTCTGTTAATCTGTTTGAAAGGTGAAATAGTGTTTCCAAAAAAATCCTTGCGTTGCTCTCCATCAAATGCACCAGTTTTTAAAAACGATTTCACCATTCTATCTTCCAATGAGTGGTAAGAAATAATAACTAACCGTCCCCCCTTTGAAAGTACTTCAGGTGTTCTTTCAAGCATCTGCATTAATGCTCTCATCTCCTGGTTTACCTCAATCCTTAATGCTTGAAAAACTTTTGCTAACGATTTATTCAGAATTTTTTCAGGCAAAACTGGCCTTATGGCATCAACTAGTTCTTTGATAGAACCTATACTCCCTTTATCTCTCCTTTTTAAAATGGCAGTTGCAACCTCCTTGGGATTATCCAACTCACCATAATTTTTGAATATATTAATTAGTTGGTCCTTTGAGTACTCGTTTATGATGTTTGCAGCAGTAACGGTCAGCTCTCTATTCATCCTCATATCAAGAGGTCCGTCAAATCGAAACGAGAAACCCCTATCGGGGCTGTCAAAATGGTGCGATGATACACCAAGATCGGCAAGGATTCCGTTCACCTCGCCTATTTTGTGATACCTTAAAAAATTTTTAAAGAACCTAAAATTGCTGTGTACACCAATAAAACGGGTATCTGCTATGGCTCTATTCAGTGCATCCAGATCTTGATCAAACCCCAGCAATCGCCCTTTTGGCGATAAAGCTTTCAGTATTTCAAGCGAATGCCCACCCCCTCCATACGTAAGGTCAAGATAAACACCATCGGGACAGATATTTAGTCCTTCTACGCTTTCAGTTAGGAGAACTGGGCTGTGGTACGACATTACTCCTTTATTAAGGGCGTTGAACCTAGTAACTTTTCAGCCAATTCGGCAAATCTATTCTCATCAAACACCTGAGCATCAAACTTCTCTTTTGCCCATAGCTCAATTCTACAATCTTGACCAATTAGCACCAATTCCCTCTCAACATCAATCATGTCAAGTAACCTCTTGGGTAGCAGCATCCGACCACTTGAGTCCAAAATTACTTCAGCAGTTCCCCGATAGTATTCTCTTAAAAACTGGCTATGTTCTCTGTTGTAGGGATTTGTATTTTTTCTGATTAGCTCATTTTGGCGATTCCATTCTTCGATTGGGTATAGTACAAGGCATCGTTCAAAGATGTCTTTCTTCAACACATAGTGGTCGGGAGAAGCCGATTTATTCTGCTTCCTTAGCATTGAAGGGAACATCAGTCGACCTTTCTCGTCAACCCTGCAAACGTAATCGCCGATGAATGAGGTCATTCCGTTTATAAATTTCAAAAAGTAAAGATATAGAAAAAAACTCCACTTCCTACCATTTCGCTCCACTTTTTCCCACTTTGTTGATAACTTTTTTGCAGTGATGGTTTCTCAACACTTTAATTGCCAAAAGCATCAAAACTTATTATTTGATTTAATGATTAGTAAAGCCACAACCTTTGCCTAATCGAAACTATAATATGGGTTAACAATGAAGCCTCAAATTTCATCATGTAACTAGTGCCATTAGTGTAAAAAAAAATGGAATTAATCGAAAAAATAACTCTACATCTTTTTAGTTTAAGTTTTTTTTGTACTTTTATATCTGGATGAAAAACTAATTTTTTAGTAAAATGGAAATACTATCTATAAAAGGTACAAGCCAATATCCAGAAGTTCTTTTAGATAAAAGGGTGGGTAAGCTAGAGTTTTCGGGCAATTCTTTACCTGAAGATGCCAAGGGTTTTTTTGAACCAATTATGGACTGGATAGATAATTACATTGAATCACCTTGTGATGATACTACTGTTTCGTTTAAAATGGCCTATTATAACACACCTAGTTCAAAGATTTTTTTTCAAATAATTAAAAAATTTGAACCCATTCATCCGGCAAAAAGCAAAGTGAAAATAATTTGGAACTACCCTGAGGATGATCCCGACATGAAGGATGCTGGATCTGATTATGCTGAAAACGTCAAAATTCCATTTTCGTTTAAATCATACGATGAATAAAAAAAGCTGGTTAAACCAGCTTTTTTTATGATACTCAAACTGTTTCACTACCAATTTGTAGTGTAGTTGTGGTTGTATATTCTGTAGGTTTTCATTTCACCCGTTTTGTCAGATCTAAAGTGTATGTAGCCCGATAAAAGGGAGACACGTTTGTCAAGTGAAGTTGTTGTTTCAACCTGAATTAGTTGATCAGTTTTCAATGAAAGGGAGTGGTTTCCTTTCCCTTCAAAACTTCTCCCTACGTTGTCTATTACAACGGGCGGGTGGCCGGGCCATTCCAATTCAACCTTTACAATAGTAAAGGGAGCCTGGTATTTTGAAACAACTGTAATTGAAATATCTGAACCCTGAATAGTACCGTTATTCTTTGATAATGCTGTGAACCGAATGGGTTCGTTTACAAAAATTGAAGCTTTGTCGGCTGTAATATCGAAATAAAAAGCTTTTTTAACTGTATTGTTACCAAATCGATAGGAAACCATAATGTTGTTTTCAGGGTCATCGTAACAGTTATAGTAGTCGTATGTTATCAATACATGATCCTTATTGTTTGTGGTTCCTGTGATTCTTGCACAATCGGAAGTAACCTGGGGCTTTCTAACTGTATCAATAAACCTATTACCCAACCTTAAAGCATACTTTAACTGTCCCAAACCACTTTCTAACTCTACTAGTTCTATGCTGTTGAAAAGGCTCGAATAACGCTTAATACCGAGATTTGCCTTATCCTTCCTACCATCCATAAAGTAGTCGGCAAGCACCTTTAATTCTCCAATATTCTTTTCAATCACCTCAACGCTTGGCACCTTATCAACTGCTTCAAGTAAATCATCAAGTTGTTTTGTTAGTTCCTTGTCTCTTTGCTTAAAATCAAATACAAGTTTCTGTAGTTCTATCTCAGGGAAAGGGTATTTAATATGATAGTTGAAGTAAACCGATCTTGTTGCTTTGTTTTCAAACTTCTCCCAGTAAAATTCTTCTACCTTTGAAAGTGAAATCCCTTGAAGAAAGGGTACTGGTCCCGAGGTTGTTTTGGTTGTAGATGCAAATTTTTCGAGGAAAACCGAAATATTGTTATTAAAATTGGCTTCTTCAACCTTCATTTCTGAAGAAGTTTTAACATTTTCGGCTACAGAACTCACAATTCGTTCCTTAACCATGGTTAATGCCTTCTGCTGTGCATCCTGAGCTGTAGGGCCTGATCCTGAAACAATGATGTAATCCTTTTCAAGGTTATTTACCCACCCTGGTTGTTTCTTGCTACTAGTTTCTACTGGTTTCTGCTGTGCAAAACCTAAAACAGTAATGAACACAAGAGTTATTGCGATTAATCGTTTCATTTTTTTTGTTTTAATAAGTTTCAAAAGGGGTTATTATCCTATGCAGAAGGCCTTTCAATTCATTAATAGGTAGCTAAAAAAGAAGGCAGCAACCCATTGGGTTGCTGTCCCTTTGTTGAAAACTTGCTTATGGACGTTCATTGGCGAGTTTATCCATCTCCTGGTTAAAGATGTTTTCAAACTTCATCTTATCATAATCGAGACGGAGCCTGTCGTCCTTACTAATTTTTGTCGAAATGTTGTTCAAAAGTTCATCCTTTGCAACCTCAACTGCAACATAAACATTGTACATACCATCTTTTTGGAAGGTTTTGTTGCATACAGTTGAAACATTGTTAAGTTCCTGGTTAACAACATCACGAGTCATCATTTCAAATTTTTCTGCAAACTCTCTAGAGTCACCTACAGTAATGTCCTGTGTGTAGCGATCAGTTACGGATTTAATGGTTCTGTTGATGCTTGAAGCAAGCATTGCGTTTGCATCAAGGTTAGCCTTTCTTCTTGCAGTACTCAAATCTTGGCTTTTGCCCTGTCCTGTTCCACGGAAGTGCGTTTTGTCTGAATGGTAGTCGTTATCACTACATGGGATGTTCAGCTCTTCACCCATGGCGTTCTTAGTTGCTTTTTTCGAGCCACCACAACTTGCTAGCGTAAATGCACCTACAATTACAGCAATAGCAAAAATAACTTTGGTTAGTTCAATCTTTCTCATAATCAAGATAATTTAGGTTAGTTAATACTTACGAACATAAGGAATGAAAAAATAAATATTTAGTTTTTGTAAAGCCATTTCCAATCGAAGTATGGAGCAGCACCCCAGTAAGCCCATGCCTTAGCTACGTCTCTTCCTGCTTCGATAAGTAGTTGTTCTTTCTTAACAGAATCATCGTACTTCTTCATTTTAAAGCTCCATGCTCCAGCACCCTCAGCCTCAACTGCTGAGGTTATTTGAGCAAGCAGTTGCTCTGCTTGAGGATAACAAGCCATGTCGGGAGTTATCTTGCTCAAATTTTCTTCAACCTTATTTAGTTCCTTTGCAGCCCATGCTGCTCTTGCGGCTGCAAGAAACTCGTTGCACTTCTGGTTGCCATAATCCTTATAAATATCCATAGATATATTCATGCACTTATCGTAGCATTCACGACTTACATCAGGAACAAAAAGGAGTGAAAACAAGGCTTCTTCATACTTCTTCTGACCAGCTAAAGCCTTAGCTTTGGTTATTAATGCATCGCACTGTGAGTTGTAGTATTCAATAATTTTTTCTTTGGACTTCTCGATGAAACCACGAAACTGTCCATGCCTGGGGTTAATGCTGTTTAGTGCTTGGGTATAGGCTCTCTCCTCTGTATTCCCAACACCTCTTAACTCAATGCTAGTTTGGTTAAAGATGGTTCGACTCATCACATCAACGATGTATAATGAGACCTCGATTCTTAGGGATACCTGAGGTGGAGCTGTTGGGGTAACATCCTTATTAATAATTGTTATCATTGGAACCATTACGAATTGAGCTCTATCTTCGGTGGCGCCCAGACCGTTTTGGGAGGCAATTTGCATCATTTTATTCTGAAGCATCCGTTGGGAGCCCCCTTGAACTCCAGCCTCATCGGGTACAATAGCTGCAATTGCAACTCTACCCATATCGTCTGTCTTTCCTAAAGAACTTTGTGATTTTCCAGTGAAAACTAAGGAAACCAAAATAACGAATGTAAGTAAATACTTAATCATGGTTAATTGTTTAGAGTTTGTTAATTTAATGAGGTAATTTACAAACCTTATACCGAAATTACCAAAAAATATTAAAAAAAATAAAAAAAATTACAAAATATAACACATAATACTGAATATCAATCATCTTAAAACATTGAGGTATGATTAGAAATCATACCTCAATGTTAAAAAATCTACTTTTCTCCTACAATGAGCCAAGCTTCTCCAAGCCCACGAAGATAGATTTTTGATTCTATTCCGAAATTATCCTTAAGGTGTTTGCTCAAACCACTAATAAAACTTCTTGCATCTACTGCACGCTCACGTCCTCTGCTGTCAACGGTTATCATTTCTATCCTTACTTGTTCAAATCTCATCATGTTTTCAGTAGCATCGGATAAGTTGAAACGCTTACCTTTAGCATTATCATAAAACCAATCCTCGATATGCTCGATTAACGGTTTGTCTTCACCATCGAATGTGAAGTCAGTTTCGAGATTGTCGGGCCAGTTTGCAAAACGACGCACCATTACTTTAATTTCTCTACCTATTTCAAACATTTCATCAAAATGTCTTTGAAGACCAGCGTTAAAACCATCCATGTGACTCAACACAGCTTCTTCAAGAAGAAGTTCAACAGCAGCAGCAGTTGAGGGATTTCCTGCACCAGCAGCACCCGAAATCTGCTTTGAGGTGTATGCATCGAGACCTCTTAGGTTAAAACTAATGTAATTTCTTGGTCCCTGACGAACAACCTCGTAGCTAAGATCCATGATAATGTCAGCTTTAGCTGTACGTTTCAACATGTCGATTGGACTTTCAGCCAATTCGGAACCTGAACTTGAAGACATCAGCGCAGCTGACTCTGCAGCCTCTCTCTCAAGATTTTTAAGTTCCATCTCAAGGTCTTTCAGAGGAAACCCCCTATCAGCCATTATCTCACCCATCTTAGTAATAACCAATCTTAGGTTAGCATCCTGCTGCATAGCTGCTTTATAGTCGGGGAGTGTCTGCTTGGCTCCCATTGATTGAAACTCCATCTTATAACCACGGCTAATGCAGTACTGGTCGCTGGGCACAATCATTATAGTAGGTTTTTTTGCTTGAGCAAAAATTGTAACGCTTATAAGCGTTAGGATAATCATACTTAATACTCGTTTCATAATAACTTTTTTTTCAGTTTATAGTTGGGTTGATTAATTGAAAGTTAAACCTAGTTGTTAAAAGCCTGAATCTAAACGTCGTGCGATTCCGTCGGCTTCGAGCTGCTTGCGAAGGGCATCGTACATTACCTGAGCATAAATGGCTACCTTAAAACCATCTTTTATTTTTAGTCTGTCCTGTCCGCTTGGCATGCCATCGGTTGTTAATGCCAGAAATTTGAGATACTTTCCCCCAGGAGAGAAGAAATCGTCGAAGTAATCGGCATGCTTCTCGGAAGCATTCGGATCGCGGAGAATTGCTGGGGTCGCAGCTGCTCCATGACCACCTGGAATGCCCTTAAAAATAACCGAAGCAACAGCATTCATTTTGGCTTCAATTATGGCATCTTCTACCCTTTTTCCGTAACCCCAAACCTTCATCACCTTTGTGCCATCCTGCCCAACGCCCATAATTTGTACCTCATAGTTGTAGTTGCTGCTATAATGCGTCTTTCTGTCCTTTCTCGAATGCTTTGCCTGTGCATCGGCATTGCCTACTGAAAAAAACAACAGCGCTAAAATCAGCGATAGGTTCTGGAATGTTTTCATAGTTGAAATTTGTTAAAGTTAGTACAATAAAAAAAATGAAAAGTATTGTGAAAAAAAATTTAGAACATCAGTTTGACTCCTAAAAAAGTAGTACTACCGCTCCTACCGTAAGAATCCCATGGGTTTGGTGTGATTGGATTTTGTTCGTTATCCAATCCCAAAAAATATTCATAAATACCCACACCTCCAACAAGCTGAAAGTTATGAATCAAATTAAGTGCCAGATTTGCACCACCCCTTAAGTAAAGTGAACTTATATTTTCGGTTGATACCGTTTCGTCTTTAGTTGTTTCATAACCAATTCCAATATAAGGTCTTAGTTCAAGCAATGGTAATAGTTGTATTCCTTTGGCGAAGCCAACAGTTCCTCTTAAAAAGGCGAGATTGCTGCTGGTGCTTTCTTGGAAATCGTAACCGCCCTCAATAAATGAGTAAAGTGCTGGCACCCCTACAAAACGGCCAAGGCGGTAATCAATCCTTAATAGGCCTCCGCCAGTATTACCAATCTCAGGACCTAGAGTAAGTTCAACCCCAAGGTCGTTGTTTTGCTGTAGGGTGAACCCAGCCTCGAGTTTAAAACCAGCTACCTGATAGAATTTAGAAGTTCCCATGTCGCCAGTAGCAACTTTTCGGTTATCGATGATGTTCGATTTTGATGAAGCACGAATTACGCCCCTTTTTTTCACTTCTATTTGATCAGTTTTTGAATTATATACATGTTCGTACACAAAAAAACGTTGGTCGGTTTTCAAACCTTCCTTCAGACCAATCTTTGCTCTTAGGGGTCGAGTAGCAAAAAGAGGTGTTTTTACCTTGAAGTCCTCCACCTCCATCTCAATCCGATAGAGAATTTCATCGTAGGACTTCTGCACTAGTTCAAGCAATAGTTCATCCTCCGATTTGGGTCTGATAAAAGCTCCAATGCCAGTGTCTCCCTCTGGCTGTGATGCGGTAATAACTATAGTTCGTTGAATTATCGGTACAACAGGGATAACAAGTTCGTTGAAAGCTTTTTGTTTTCTAACTTTTTCTTCATCGCTATCATCATCGTATATCCATGTTTCATAGAATCTGTCCTTTACTTGATCGTTGAAATCAATTTTATAGAGGTACCCCAAAACATTGGCTTGCCATCCCCTCATCTTATCATAACCCGCCTCCTTCATGGTTTTAATGTTATGAAGATCGACAACTAGAATATAGCTTAAGTTAACTAAGCGGTTTCCGTAGTCCTCCAAAATTGCGTTTCCCCTTTTAGTAGTTTTTGCCCGTAGATAATCAGAATCAGTAGCCGAAAACCGTCCACGTTGATGAACAAGTTCCATATCCATGGTTCCATCAGGTTTTCGATTGTACCACCTCGAAATAATCATATTTCCAGTGTTTAACCTACGAAGTTCGTTTGCAAGCGCACCTTGTAGATTTCCTGCCGGAATTGTAGAACGAGTAAATGTTGGGCTCAACGTCCGAGTATCAAAATTATTATTGTCGAATTTATCTGAGTAAGTGACCCTCGGTATCATATTTTTCGCCCTATTCCAGTGATTTCCAGATGAAAAGTCCAAAAAAAGAACTGTTAATGAGCTACGGTCGTAGGTGGTTGGGATAGATTTTGAGTTAGAAATAACCTGACTTAACGTTGTATTTGAAATCAGCAATAAAAAGAAAAAGAATGCAAAATATCTCATTTTATTTTATTTTGTTTAACTCAGTAAAGGTATAAAAAAAAGCTCTTTCTTCAGAATAAAATGACAAAATGGTTTGCCTTTAAAGCAAAGTTTAGAGAAAATTAACATTTATCAATCAGAAAAAATGGCACAAAGCCATCGATTAAAGACAGCGAAAATATTGAAAAAACATTTTTCAATTATTTATATAAAGGTAGTTGCATTAGCTTTGCAATTCTTTTGGGTATGTCGGTATTATCGAGTTGACCCACAAAAAGGTCCTGACCTACCCCAAGTGCATATATAGGAACTTGCCCCCCAGTATGTGAGAAGGTAGTCCATCCAATACCTGCTTTTTGGTTAAGTATTTGGATTGCAGCAACAGTAAGAGGGTCGTAGGTTCCATACTCATCGGCTATCATATCGACTTGTGTTGGCTTTTGATATCCAAAAGAAAAATTATAGGCACGATTAAGATTATACTTCTGTAGTTCATTCAGTTCTATTCCATTTATAGGAATATTCAACTCTTGCAGTATAAAATCAAACACCTCATTAAAGGTCGGTTTCACTTTACGTTGTTCCTTAAACCTCAATACTTTTCTATTAAAATTTTCAAATGATTCCTTTTGGTTTGCTAGAAGTGCAATGTTACTGTCGTAACCGTAAAATCGATTTCC
>CAYZSD010000138.1:0-9579 GCA_964481075.1 uncultured Rikenellaceae bacterium
ATCAAAAAAATTACTTAGTCGGACAGTAGTGATAAAAAAAAAAGGAGAGCAAAACACTCTCCTTTTCTTCTTAGGGTAATATTTGAGTCTTACATCATTCCGCCCATTCCGCCCATTCCTGGGTTGCCCATAGGTGCTGGATTTTCATCCTTCTCCTCAACCATAACACATTCGGTGGTTAGAAGCATTCCAGCAATTGATGCGGCGTTCTCAAGCGCTACGCGCGTTACCTTGGTTGGGTCGATAACTCCACTTTTGTAGAGGTTTTCGTACTTGTCGGTGTAGGCATTGTAACCAAAGTCATCCTTACCTTCCTTAACTTTCTGAACTACAACCGAGCCCTCTTCGCCAGAATTGATAACAATCTGCCTTAGAGGCTCCTCAATGGCACGCTTAACAATCTGAATACCTGTATCCTCGTCAGCGTTTGCACCTTTTAAACCCTCGAGGGCTTCAATGGCACGAATATAGGCTACTCCACCACCAGGTACAATACCTTCCTCAACAGCAGCACGGGTTGCGCTAAGTGCATCGTCAACGCGATCTTTCTTCTCTTTCATCTCTGTTTCAGTTGCTGCACCAACGTATAGTACTGCTACTCCACCTGCAAGCTTAGCTAAACGCTCCTGTAGCTTTTCGCGATCATAGTCGGATGTAGTGTTCTCAATCTGTATCTTAATTTGAGCCACTCGCTTCTGGATTGCCTCCTTATTACCAGCACCATTCACAATAGTGGTGTTGTCCTTATCAAGGGTTATCTTTTCGGATGCACCAAGCATATCCATCTTAGCTGCATCGAGACGAAGCCCCTTCTCCTCTGAGATAACTACTCCACCGGTTAGTATTGCTATATCCTCAAGCATCTCCTTGCGACGATCACCAAAGCCTGGTGCTTTAACGGCTGCAATCTTCAGCGAACCACGCAGTTTGTTCACAACCAATGTAGCCAATGCTTCACCATCGATGTCCTCAGCAATAATTAACAGTGACCTTCCGTTCTGAGCAACAGGTTCAAGAACAGGAAGAAGGTCCTTCATTGTAGAAACCTTTTTGTCGGTAATAAGCACAAGAGGATTCTCCAAAACGGCCTCCATCTTGTCGGGGTTAGTGATGAAATAAGGTGAGATGTAGCCACGATCGAACTGCATACCTTCAACTACCTCAACTGTAGTTTCAATTCCTTTTGCCTCTTCAACAGTGATAACACCTTCCTTTTTCACTTTTTTCATTGCTTCAGCAATGAGCTTTCCAATCTCGTGATCGTTGTTTGACGAAACGGTTGCAACCTGCTCGATCTTGGTATAGTCATCACCAATCTCAATGCTTTGCTTTTTTAGCTGCTCCACCACTTTAACAACTGCCTTATCGATTCCGCGCTTCAAATCCATTGGATTTGCACCAGCGGTTACGTTCTTTAAGCCAACGGTTACAATTGACTGCGCCAAAACGGTAGCAGTTGTTGTACCATCACCTGCATCGTCACCAGTTTTTGAAGCAACCTCTTTTACCATCTGAGCGCCAAGGTTTTTCAAGGGATCCTTCAGCTCTATTTCTTTTGCAACGGTAACACCATCCTTTGTAATTTGAGGTGAACCGAATTTCTTCTCTATCACCACGTTACGACCCTTGGGTCCTAATGTAACCTTTACTGCATTGCATAACTCATCAACACCATCTTTCAGGTGGTTGCGTGCTTCGATATCGAAGAGAATTTGTTTTCCAGCCATATCTGTTTTTATTTACTTGTTAATACTATTGAAATATTGATTCACGACTAAACGATAGCCAAAATATCGGATTGCTTCATCATAAGGTAATCCTTTCCATCGACAGAAATCTCTGTTCCGGCGTACTTACCATAAAGTACTACATCACCAATTTTTACCTCCATGGTAACATCTTTTGTACCAGGGCCAGCTGCTCTTACAGTGCCTTTTTGGGGCTTTTCCTTAGCGGTGTCGGGGATTATGATTCCGCTTGCAGTTCTCTCTTCTGCTTCCATTGGCTCCACTAGAACCCGGTCGGCCAAAGGTTTAATCTTTAGTTCTGACATGTTAATTATTTTTTTGGTTAAACAATTAGTTCATTTTGTTGCAATCAACCTTACGAAAGGTATGCCAAAAAAGAAAAGGGCATCAGAATATGACATCCTGACACCCTTTATGCCAAAAAGAATACCTATACTATTCGCTATCCCCCTCAGGCTTTTTCTCGGGTTCTGAAGAAGGGAATGTGGGAATTGCCGTAGGATCTTGTGCTCTATCTATTTGTTCCTCAAGAACTGAACGATTCCCTTCAATCTGACCACGAGGAATAGTTAGAGTTGCAAGAAGACTTAACACTAAGAGGCTGATTGCAAGTGTCCAAGTTGCTTTTTCAAGAAAATCGGCAGTTTTTCTCACACCCATCACCTGGTTTGAAGAAGCAAAATTGGAAGCTAAACCACCCCCTTTTGAGTTCTGCACCAACACGATTAGTGTCAACAGAACGCAAGCTATCATTATCAATACTGAAATTAAAACGTACATTTTTAGACAGTTTTACGATTATTTATTAGGTTGATTCTTTAACTTTTCAATTTGAGCCGCAAAGTAAACTCTTTTTTCTGGAAATTTCAAACTTAATTTCTCATAAATCGAGATTGCCTTATCAATATGTCCTTGAGAAGAATATATTTTTGCCAAGGATTCAGTGGCAGTATCATCAGGCTCCTTAACCGAACTTAGGGAAATATCCTCTTGCTCCTTAACCTCCTCTTTAATATCCCTTTTTGGTGTAATCCGCGGATTACTCTCGATAAAAGCATCAATTAGTGATATTTGATCAACATTTTTTGGTTGTAAAAAACCTTTATCATCGGATTCAGCTTTAACCTCGTCTTCTCCTGAGCCTTCATCGATACTTTCAGACAAATTGTCGGGAAGCATTAAATCGATTTGTTCTTCCTCTTTATCTTTTTCTTTACCACGATTACCAAGAAGATTGATTGATCCATATTCATCAATATCAACATTTTCTATTGTCTCATCAAGAGTATATAGGGTTGGCGTTAGGATAGCTTCAACCTCATCGGAGGAGTTATTTGAGTCTCCTATCTCCAGTAATGATTCGGTAGTTTCAACTAGTTCAGAAAGAGATACTGAATTGATTCTTTCCACTTCGCTTGAAGTAGAAATTTCCAGGTTATCGTCAAGAACAAAGACGGAGTCTGTCTCACCCTGCTTAATCTCCTCATTACCAACCTTATCGGAATATTCTATTTCTTCAATCCCATCAGGGATACTAGTTTCAATTTGAATTGGCACAGGAGGGTATAGGTTGTAGAACAAACTTAACCTATTGGGGACTAAAGCCGAAACTATTTCAAGCCTTTCATCGAATTTCTTTGGTTGAACCTTACTTATACCTACAAGGTGCAAAACTCTAGCTGTTGTAAAAAAAGGGTATTCCTTAACTAAATCTTCAAGCGATTTTATATTATCCTCGTTGAATAAACGGTTCTCTATACAGCTAAAAAAAATGTCCCTATCCATGATTACCAGTTTGCAACTGCATTATTAAAAATATCTTCAACCAGCTTTCCGACAATTGTTGTTACCAAATCTTGCTCAACCTCAACAAGTTGCTGCCTACTACTAAAATCTTCGAATTGAGTAAACACCTTGTCGTAGTTCTGGTTCGAATCCTTAGAATTCTCAAACTTAACCCTCACAGAGATGGATAGCCTGTTCATGGCCGCAATTTCGTTACCCTGAATAGCTACGGGTTGAACCATATAGTTACGAATTTCACCTGAGAATGAGAGGTCGCCAAAGCTATTAACCAGGTTCAACCTTGTTTGAGAGACAAACTTACTCTTCAACTCTTCGGTTAAAAAAGTACTTAGAGTTGGATTAACAAGCGGCGCCAGGTTCTGGAATAGATCGATGCTGACAGTTTTCACATCGGGCGATATTGAAGCTCCTGTAAACGAATAGCTAACAGTGCATGATTTGCAGATAAATAGTAGTCCAAACAGAAAGATGAACTTTAAAATTCGATATTTAATGAAACTTTTCACCATTTTTATTCGAGGTTATACTCCTTAATTTTTCTGTAAAGTGTTCGTTCCGAGATTCCTAGTTCTTGAGCGGCATACTTTCTTTTACCCTTATACTTTTCAAGAGCCTTTACTATCATTTCCTTCTCCTTATCGAGGAGCGAAAGCGACTCCTCAACAATTTCTTCTGTATCCTGTATATTCGAACTGCTTGCGCTAAAAGCCTTGTTTTCAGGCGTCAGTACTTGAGAGCCCTTTATTATTGGCTCGCTATCTCTGTAAAGATTCTGAATAATTGTAGCATTACTACCCTGCATTTCAACGCTTGCAATATCGCCTCTGAGCATATCGAGAACCAGTTTCTTTAGGTCGTTCACATCATTTCGCATGTCGAAAAGAATCTTGTAAAGAATTTCCCTTTCACTGGAAAATGAAGATTCTGAGGCTTGGCCTTTTGTGTAAATTGCTGGCAATTTGGTAGGGTTATAATCGGGAAGATAACGATGAATAATATCTGGAGAGATGTGTCTAGTCTCTTCAATCACTGATATTTGCTCGGTAACGTTTTTTAGCTGCCTCACATTTCCAGGCCACTTGTAGTTCACCAGCATAGCCTTAGCATTCTCGTCGAGGGCAATGGGAGGCATTCGATACTTTTCGGCAAAATCGGCAGCAAATTTTCTGAATAGCAATGGAATATCCTCGGGGCGTTCGCGAAGGGGCGGTATGCTTATTGGAACTGTATTAAGCCTATAGTACAAGTCTTCCCTAAACCTTCCGTTATGTATCGCCTCCACAAGGTTAATGTTTGTTGCAGCAATAACCCTTACGTTTGTTTTCTTCACCTTTGAAGACCCAACCCTCAGAAATTCACCTGTTTCAAGCACTCTGAGCAATCGTACCTGTGTTGAGAGGGGTAGTTCGGCTACCTCATCGAGGAAAATTGTACCTCCATTGGCAACCTCAAAGTAACCCTGACGGCTCTCCATTGCTCCTGTAAAGGAGCCCTTCTCGTGACCAAAAAGTTCGGAATCGATTGTACCCTCTGGGATAGCACCACAGTTAACAGCGATATATGAACCATGCTTCCTTGCGCTGAATGAGTGTATTATCTTTGGAAAGACTTCCTTACCTGTTCCGCTTTCACCAGTAATTAGCACCGATAGGTCGGTTGGTGCAACCTGAACACCAATGTCAATGGCACGATTAAGGCCGGGTGAACTACCAATTATTTCGAAACGTTGTTTAATAAGCTGTATATCCATCCTATTCTAAATCTTTGAAAAGAACTGACAAAATTACATATTTTTGTTTGAAGGGTCAACGAAAAACTAGCAATTTTTCATGCTTACCCTCAAACAAATTCTTGGTTTGAAATAATAGATTGAGCTTACTCCTTTTTTAACTCAACCAGAAAGTAGGTACCTGAAATGGTTGAAATAGAGTCAACCTTTGTGAATGTAAATCCCAAAAAAACATCAGAATGCATTTCCTTGGTAAGCGATTCCCTTGAAATTGTTTTCGACCGAAAAAGGCAGTCGGTCAACACAACCTTGTCATGTTCCAACGCATTGCTAATTTTTCCTCTTATTTCATTGGGTTGTACATCCTGAGTTGCGGATGCTACGTTAGCAGGAAATGCACCTGAGTAGTACCTAACTCTGTTTTCTACTGCTGGCTTGTTAAAAAGAATATAGTAATGCTCGTCACCAATTTTATTCTGCTCTATGATATGGTTTGCAACCATTTTATTCCCATCGAGTTCAAACCTGTTAAGTGGGTAAATGCCAAAGAAGAAGTTCCAGACAAGCATCGCAATGGTAATCAGCAAAATAAGATGAACTTCATCCTTCATAAGAAGCGATAACGGAATTGCCAAAAGAAATGGTAGCACAACCATAAATTCGGCATTACCATGAGAAAGGAATGCAAACAGAAGATGTAACACAAAACCTAGTAGGTGAGCAAAAATATAGGGTGAAAAAAGTTTCGACCAAGAAAATGAAACTTTCCTAAGCTGATAAACAGCAACTCCCAAAAACATTGCCATTAATACTGCAGCAAATAGAATCCAAGGTGCAGCTTTTACAACATATATAATGTATCCATGTATTTGAACGAATGTCCTTATGAAGCTAATCCCAGCAAAAAGAATACTCTTCAATCCAAATGAAACGGTAGCAGCACCTGAGTGAAAATCGCGTAAAACAAATTCTATCAATGACCCTACCGTTAACGAGTTTTTTTGGTAGAAAACCAATACAAGCACATAGGCAAAAGGGACAACAAATGAAGGAATAAAATAAAAAAATGACTTTTTTAGCCCATCTCTCCCTATTAACACTACCAGGAAAGCAATCCACCACCAAAAATGTAACTGATGAACCAAACAAGCAATTGCAGTAAAAGTACCAGAAACTATAAGAAATCTCAACTTATTCTTATCAAGATAAACCAAAAAAAAGTAACTACCTAGGAGCGAGAAAAGTATTGGGGCTAAATAGGTTTCGTTTTCTGTAGCAAATCGCATAACGCTCCAGGTTGAGCCAACAAAAGAAGCCCAAACAAATGCCTTTATGCCATCGAACCCAAGCTTCCTGAAAATGCAAACCATTAACCAAATTGAAGAAGCCGCAAAAAGAGTATTCAAAACCTTTAGTAACCCAAGAATGCTGCTTACAGACAAAAATATGCTAATGAACTTAACCCAAATGAAACCTATTGCATTGTAGAGTAAATGGTGAGGAAGAAAAAGATTTTCGCCGTTTTTTATGTAGCTTGCGTAACCGTATGCATCGATAGTGCTATTTTGAGTTGGAAAAAGAAAATACAGAAAAAAGAAAAATACAGGTGGAAAAAATTGAAACGCCCTTGTTTTTATTATATATTTCCAACTCATATCGATACAATTTTGAAAAGAAATACAAATGTAGCAAGAAAACATTCCTTATACCATAATCCTTCGTGGAGATAATTCTTTATAATCGGTTAACATGAAAACCTTGCTATTCAAATTATTCTCAAAAGCGACGTTTTTTATCCTTTTTCTAATTGTAACGGTTAACCCAAGCAAAGGACAGGAAAAAAATTTCGATGAAATTCTAGTTCGTTTTATTAATTCCGACGAGGAATGTGGCTACAAAAATATTGAAGGCGATACAATTATTCAAGCAGCTAAATACTCCTTTTGTTTTTCAGGTACCATAAAGGAATGGGGGATTGTTTACTCTACTGGGAATGGGTTTATCGGAATCGACAGGTACGAAACTATTTTGTTTGAAATCTTTCCGTTTGACAATGGGCCAGATGTCCCATGCGAAGGGCTGTTTCGAATTATTAGTGGCGGTTTGATTGGGTTCGCAGATTTATCGGGGCAGATTATAATTCCTCCTCAGTATGAATGCGCCTATCCATTCGTTGATGGACAGGCAAAGGTTAGCAAAAGTTGCATTAAAAATCCCGACGGGGAATATGTGTTATGGCAAAGCAATGAGTGGTTTTTCATTGATAGGCATGGAAAAAGAATTTTCGAGAAAAGGTCTGATTAGTGGATTGATAAACCCAATTGTCACCTATATGTATTAAAATCTGCGATTTACATAAACATTTATCAATTGTGTTGGATTAAGTTTATTAACAACTTTTTTTGCAAAAAGTAGCTAACAGGTGTTGATAACCATGCTTTTTTTTACAAAGCCGTTCGAGAAGTGAGAGTTTTTAACGTTTTCAAGAAATCAACATTTGTTAATAAAGTATGTTGAAAATGAAGTGACTAAAATAGGTGAAAAAATTTGCAAAAGGGTGGTACGGTGTTATATCTTTGTTCTACCAGATGAGAGATAAAAAGTTGCTTGAAGGGTATGGGATCGGAAGAAGTACTTAGGTGTGTTTCAACCCAACCAAACAGATCGAAAGAAATGCTTACCCAAAGAGCCGAAGTCCAAACCTGAGGGTTCGCCCAAAGGAGAGGTCAATCGAACAAAGATCGCCTGGCGTTCTTAGAATGATTGAGTCGAAAGCAGCAAGGCTAAATGAAACTTCGGTTTCAAGCAGCAAAGCTGAAACCCAAAACGCTCTTCGGAGCAAAGTAAGGTTTGCCAACCGACGACGCTGCACCAATTAAGCTACCAAACTCGGAAAGTAAGCCATTCCGCAAGGAAAGGGCACCCGAAGGGTGAGTTAGCTTGGCGCAGAATAAACGATGGGTCTTTAACAAACGACACTTCAGTCCTCGAAGTACGTCCCTCGGAACGCACGAAAGGACAACCCGGAAGCAAAGGCTTAACTGTCGATGTGAAAGGGTTAAGGGCAGCAAAACCAGAATCGCAAGGTTATAGGTTGCTAGCCAACTTAAATAACTGTAGTCTGGCACTGATGAAAACTTTGTTTTCAAACGTGAGTGGGAATCTTCCGTCAAGATAGATTCCCATTACTGCTTTATAACCCTACAAAAAACATTTCCATACCCACGCAAGTTTTGTATCTTTCAAGTGTCAAAGAATGAAATTACGCTAGGATTTCAGCATGTCCGACAGGGAACTCATCGACGAAATTATTACGAACAACAGCCAGAATGCTTTCAGGCAGCTGGTGGAAAGGTATCAGCCTCATGTTACCAGAACATGCTTAGGTTTTGTTGCAAACACAAGCGATGCAGAGGATATTGCCCAGGAGGTATTCATTGAGATCTACCAATCGCTTGGCAAATTCCGCAACGAATCGAAGCTGTCCACCTGGATTTATCGCATCGCCGTAAACAAATCGATTAATCAACTTCGGAAACAGAAGCGAGATCGTATGCTTCGAAGCATCGAAAACTTTTTCGCCCCAAAGGGCGATGGTAGTGATGCCTTAGATATTGAAGGTGGGCAAGATAGCCACGCTGATAGGGACATCGAGAAGAAGGAAAACAAGTTGATACTTAAGAATGCAATTAACCAGCTGCCTGAGAACCAAAGAATTGCATTCATCCTAAGCAAGTATCAGGAACTTTCGTATAAGGAAATTTCAGAAGTGATGGATGTTACATTATCTTCAGTGGAATCGCTCCTGTTCAGAGCAAAGTCCAATCTTCAGAAGGAGATAGTTAAATCGTTAAAAAAGTAGGTCGCCTAACGCAAGTTTAAACAATAAGATTTGTCAAAAGATAAGTAATCAGCGAGAAATCATGAAGTGCAACGAAGTAAATAAAAAAATTCTTCACCTACTCGATGGAACCCTCAATGAAACAGAAAGGACCATCGTTGAATCGCATCTTGAGGAGTGCTCCGAGTGCAATAAGGTAGCAAAAAGAGCTAAAGAAATCATGTTAGTAATTGAGCAAGAGAAAGATGAACTTGTAAACAATCCTTTCCTTGCAAGTAAGGTGTGGAGCAGGATTCATAAGGAGAGCATTATTATTGAATCGTCAACTTCTGCAATCCGTCGGATTGCCTATACCTCCGTAGCAGCAGCAGGCATACTACTAGGAATTGTAATAGGTACTGCCATCAACTCAACTTTTTTCAGCAAATCGCTTATTGAAAGCGAATTGATGTGGT
>CAYZSD010000139.1:0-9096 GCA_964481075.1 uncultured Rikenellaceae bacterium
CAAAAAACCTTTTAGAAAAACATAGAAAATAAGAATCTTAAGAAGCACAATTAGAAGTAACACCTGAGCAAGTCGGGATCGAAGGAAGGTTTTTCGAATATCAATAAAAATATCCTTTACTCCTTCCCAAATTTGAATAATCAACGAACTTCTTGTGCAATATTGCATTTTATAGGGCTGGAAATAGTGAAGTGAAACAGAATTTTTTTTGCCCTAAATATAAATAAAAAATATTAATACAAATTAACTTATCGATAATTTTAATTATGTGAATTCGTTGCGTTGTGCTTGTGCTATCCATTCAAGGCACTTGCAATTTGATCGGCAAAGGCATCAAGGCCTTCCTTTAGCTTTGTGCCTAACAACATCTTCACCATAAAATTCATGTTAGCTTTTAAAGTCAACTTCATTCTTGTATCGTAAGGTGCTACCATTTTTAGTTGAATCCAAAGGAAGAATTCCATAGGTGAGTTGCCTTCGCCAGTAAATTTTATGGTTTTGAACGGTTCTCGGTCAACGATTCGTAATCCTATATCCTTTACACCCTGAGCATCGAATCGACACCAGTCGGTATCGGAGCGCCAATTCTCAAGCTTAGCAGCTTGAATGTAGGGTGAAAAATTATTGAAGTTAGATAGGCTTTTGAAAATATCTTCGTCTATTCGCCTGATGGACACAATTTTGCTTTCTACTGTGGTCATTGTATTACTTTAGGTTGAATTTTCTATTTGCCCCAGGTATCCGGCGATTTTCTCCAGGCATTAAGTAAATCAATCTGTTCAGGATGAATAGCTCCAATCGCCGTGGCGTATTCGATTAGTTCGTTGTATGATGAAAGTGTGTATAGGGTTACACCTTGCTGCTCGAAGTTTTTCCGTGCAATATCGAAGCCATAAGTGAAAATAGCCACCATTCCTAGAACTTCGCAACCTGCCTTTCTAATGGCCTCAACAGCAGCAAGGCTGCTTTGACCGGTTGAAATAAGGTCTTCGATTATTACAACCTTCTGATTGGGCTTCAAATCACCCTCAATAAGGTTCGTTAAACCATGATTCTTGGGTGCCGACCGAACGTAAACAAAGGGTAGTTCAAGCTCGTGTGCAACTAGTGCACCGTGGGCTATGGCACCAGTTGCCACCCCTGCAACTACATTTACCCCCGAAAAATGTGTGTTAATAAAATTTTTAAAACTTGAACAAACAATTTTACGTACATTTGGATAAGAAAGGATTTTTCTGTTATCGCAATAAATTGGAGAATGCCAACCCGATGCCCAGGTATAAGGTTTTGAAGGGCTAAGTTTTAGAGCATCAATTTCGATAAGTTTTGAAACTATCAAATTTTCAGTCATGGTAAAAGAATATGTAATTTACAATAAGTCAAGAAGAATAATACTTTCCACTACTGCTCATGGGCATTTCAAAAGGACGGAAGGTTTCTTCTTCAAGTACGACCATCCAGAAGAAATTACAAAATTACTGGTTTTTTTCCAAACTGTGCCAAAAATCCAGAACCTTCTACTTATTCATGACGATATTGAGCTATTGCTCGAAGAGGTTAGCAAGCATTACAACTTAGTGGAAGCAGCAGGTGGCTTAGTTCACAATACAAATGGTGAGTACCTGCTCATTTTGCGAAATGGATTGTGGGATCTTCCCAAAGGAAAAGGGGAGGCGAACGAAAAGCCCGAAGCAACAGCTATCCGTGAGGTTTCCGAAGAGTGTGGTATAACAAGCCTTACCATTGAGAAGCCTTTGTTGGTAACATACCACACTTACAATGAGGGTGATAAGTCAATCTTGAAGAAAACGCACTGGTTCAATATGATTTATTCGGGCATGGAGGCTCTTTGCCCGCAGGGAGCAGAGAATATTGCCGATGCACGTTGGATTCCTCCTACAGAACTGCCTCATTTTTTAGGTGAAACCTACGGCTCAATTAGAGACGTTTTCAAAACAGCAGGCTTGACCTAAATTTCGCCCTTCGATCGTAAAAGTTTAAATAGTTGGTATTCAAAGTTCTCTCGTGGCGATGGGGCAGGAGACCATATCAACCGTTTGTCGGGACCAATCAGAAAATAGGTAGGATATGCCCTTATATCGAAATCTCTAATAATATCGGGCTTGTTTCCATAGTGAAGGAATGTCCAAGAGTAGTTCGTCTGATTAACAAAATCCTTCAATTCCTGAATATCCTGATCGATGCTAATGGTTACAATCTCAATGAATTTTCGGTGCTTTTCGAAAAGTTTCTCAAGAAGAGAGAACTCCTGAAGGCACGTGTAGCTCGAGGTGCTACAAAAATTCACATACACGTACTTGCCCTTAAAGTCGTCCAACGACATTAGTTTACCCTTTGTTGAGTATAGCTCGAAGGGTACGGGTACGAAACCAGGGAGCAAACGTGTAACCTTTGAACGAATATTCTGAGCAATAACCACATGCTCCGCAATCTTCGACTTCGTGTAAAGCGAATCAAGAATCACAAGCAATGCCGACCGGGAGAACTTGTCATCGAAGAAACCATCGTGTAACCCTTTAAGTATTACTAGTTCAAGGAGGGTGTCGTTTGCAAGCACATCATCGCTAGCAAGTGTCTCTTTTAGAATTGTGTAACTTCGCTGGCTCGATATGTTTCCAAATACAGCATTACCTGATTCAGTCCTCGCAAAAAATAGAAAGTATTTATCGTACAGCAAGTTGAATAGTTCCATGTACGATGGGTTGTTGTATAGAATGGGTTTATTTAGGAAGTATTGCTGAGAGATGCTTCGCGATTTCTGCATCAACGTAAGCTGGCTAAGTAAACCGTACCGATAATGCCGGTATGGAGTGAAGAAAGGATGATCGTAATCTTTGTACAAATCCTCCAGCATATTTATCAACGTATCGAGTGGTAAAGTTTGTTTTCCGCTGTAAGCATCTACAACTATCTGGTCGAAATTCTCATTAAAAGCAATATCAAAAGAGTTAATAAGGTAATTTAGGTCATTATTGTCAATGTTTTTAATGCCTACATGTACTTCAACCTCCCTAAAAAAGGGATTTAGCCTTTGTGCTTCCGATTTCGCTTCCTTTTCAGGAAGAATGAGCTCGTAGTTTCTTCCCGGTTCAGCAAACAGATATACCCTGTATATACCTAGATAGCTGAAGAGGTAGGTTGTTTCATCAACATCAAGACTACATGAGAATTGCCCATCATGTGCAACTTTACACTTTCCTATAGGTTCTTCGGTACGTGTTATTAGGTCAGAATAATGATAGAAAATCAGCTCCTCGCCTCTATACGAGGGTGCAATTCCTTTCAAAACAACTTGTGCCGATGCAGTTGATGTTAAGGCAATTAGGGAGAGTGTAATGAAGCGAAAGAACAATTTTAAAAGCATAAATATTTCCTAGTTAATAATTAATTTTTTTGAACCTATCTTGACACCGTATGCATCGAAAGGCTAACGAAACAGATACTTCCTGATATTCAGTTTTTTTGGTAGAAAAATGCTGGCATCTCCTTTGTTTTCTAGCACATCCCTTACAATTGTCGAGTTGATAGGTGAATGCTCGGGTGCAGTGAGCAGGAATACAGATTCTATCTCGGGCTTCATGGCCCGATTCACCTGACCAATAGCCCGTTCGTACTCAAAATCGGCAGCAGTTCGGAGCCCTCGAAGGAGGAACTTTGCCCCTACATTCTTGCAGAACTCCACAGTCAAACCCTCGTAGCTAGTTACCTCAACACGTGGTTCGTGGTCGAAGACCTCGCTAATCATTTCTACACGTTGCTCTAACGTAAAAAGGGTTTTCTTCGAAATATTCTTGCCTACGGCAACAACTATCCTATCAAAGATTTGAAGAGCTCTTTCAACAAGGGCTTCATGCCCAACGGTGAAAGGATCGAATGAGCCAGGAAATACTGCTACTTTTTCCATGTCGGAATAGGTTACATTTTATACAAAAGTAATCATTTTACTAACAAAAAATCAATGAATTACCCATTTATCTTTGTGGGATAATCAAGTAATCTGGAAATATTTAGCGCCTCACTTATTACCTCGCTGGGATAACCATTGATTTCAAGAATCTTTATTGCGTTCCTTGTTTTAAGCATTCCTTGTTTTAGCTTAAAGTCGAAGTTAACGTTGTTGTTCCCCACTGTCTCACTGAAATGATATAGCTCGTAATCCTTTTCAAGTAGCTCAGCCAGTTCAATGTCGTGTGTTGAAACAAAAACAATGTTATCATTTTTATTTAGTTCAGACAGTACTGCCTTCCCTGCCGAAACCCTTTCAATTGTATTGGTTCCCTTAAAAATCTCATCCAGAAGGAATAGATTGCAACCTTTATTTTGGCTTTGCATAATCATCTCCTTGATGGTTAATACCTCTTCGAAGTAGTAGCTTTTGCTGTTAAGCAAATCGTCAGTTATCCTAATCGCACTATGAATGCTCATTTTGGGTGCATGAAATGCTCGGGCAAAGCAAGTATTTAGGGTTTGAGCAGCTAAGAGGTTTATACCAACAGTTCTGATAAAGGTTGTCTTCCCTGACATGTTCGAGCCAGTGATAAGTACCGACTTTCCCTTCAACTCAATGGAGTTCTCAACACATTCAGGTACTAAAGGATGGTAAATGCCTGAAAATGACAATTCTTTTAAACCATCTGCCTCTTTGGGTAAACACCAAAATGGAAGATTTTCTCTCAGAAAACCTACCGACAGGGCGCAATCTACCGCTCCAACAAATCGAAACACCCTGTGAATCATTTCTCTTTTGCTTCCCAAGCATTTCAAAAAGTTGAAGAACATGATGGGCTCAATAAGGAAGTATGCTTTAACCAGCTCGCTAACAACCCAAAGCATCGACTGAAGGTCGTTGTCGAGGCGTGCCTCCATGCTTACAAAAAACATCCTCCTTTTCATCTCGTCAACGGCTTTCACCGACTCCTTAAGATCCTGGTTTATCGTACTCAACTCCTCCTGAAAAAGCATTTCCTTTGCTAACCTATTCATCCTCATAAGCTGTGGTATCGAGTCGATGTATTGGTTCAGATTCCTCTTGTTCCAATAGTGAAGAGCAATATTCACAACGAAAATCAAAATCATCAATGCAAAGTACTTGGGGTATATCAGTGTGAGTAGAAGAACTATCACGCTTGTTAGCGACATCAATCGAACTACATAAAACCATTCGGGGGGCTTTAAATGCTTATCGAGAAACAAAGTCGATATATGGTATGCCTCATTCCGGTTGAGTTTGTTTAACCCATCGAGCAACCTTTTCTTAGCCTGTGGATTCGATTGAAAGAATTTACAATAATCCTCCTGCTTCTTTACATCTTCGTTCGAGTGTTCAACTACTCTTAACCTATCGTATAGATATTGTTGGCCAATTTTGGAAGATGTTCTATCAAGAAACATGAATAGCTCATTAAAGTCTAAATCGTTGCACGTTCTTTCCGAAATCACCTGAAAGGGATTGCCCTTGTCTCTTTTATTGAAGTAACTTGATATGTGTTCGAATGAGAATGTATCATCCTTTAACCTTCCAAAAAGAATACCTTCTCGTTTTTTCCAAAATAAGACCATTGATGGCAAATTCTTGTTAATGTTTCAAAGTTACTCTTTTCGAATATCAATTTGTGTACAAAATGTTTTCTATTTTTGTGCAATGAGTGTTAATCTTTCACAGGATATTGTTTACCTAGCAGGTGTTGGGCCAAAGAGGGCTGAACTTCTTAAGAAGGAGCTCAACCTTCACACCCTTCGCGACTTGCTTTACTATTTTCCCTATAAATACGTTGACCGTTCTAAGTTCTACTCAGTATCGGAAGTAAACCCAGATTTACCATATATTCAGATAGTTGGTCATATCACTCGCTTGGTTGAAGCGGGTGTTGGGCGCAAGAAAAGGCTGTCGGCAATTTTTACCGATGGAACAGGAAACCTTGAATTGGTTTGGTTTAAGGGTATAAAATGGGTAGTTGGCAGTGTGAAACCCAACGTGAAGTATGTTATCTTCGGAAAACCCTCCCTCTTCAATGGAAAGATTAACATTGCCCATCCCGAAATTGAGGAGTTCGACCCCAATCAGGATCAGCAGGCTGCTGCCCTTCAACCTGCTTATAGCACTACCGAGAAGCTGAAGAATAGTTACATCACCTCAAGGACAATCCTTAAACTCCAGCAAAACCTTGCTGTACTCCTTAAAGGAGGATTGGATGAAACCTTACCTCCCCACCTCATTGATAGGATGAGGCTGATGACTCTTTCCGAAGCAATGAGAAACATCCATTTTCCTGCATCGGCATTGGTTCTTAGGAAGGCTCAAGCCCGTCTGAAATTCGAAGAGTTGTTCTACGTTCAGCTCAACCTTCTTCACCAGCGTAGCTCTCGAATGATGCGCGTTAATGGACATGTTTTTTCTGTGGTTGGTGAGATGTTTAACCGATTCTATAAGGAGAACCTTCCATTTGAGTTAACCGATGCGCAGAAGAGGGTTATTCGCGAAATTAGAAAGGATATGGGTTCGGGGAAGCAGATGAACAGGCTCCTTCAGGGTGATGTGGGTAGCGGGAAAACGCTCGTTGCGCTTATGTCCATGCTCATTGCGTTAGACAATGGGTATCAGGCTTGCATCATGGCTCCAACCGAAATCCTTGCCAACCAACACTTTGAAACCATCTGCCGCTTCCTTGATGGGCTTCCAATTAGCGTTGGATTGCTCACTGGAAGCACTAAGCGTTCTTTGCGCAATTCATTGCACTCCAGTTTGGAAGACGGAACGCTAAACATAATTATTGGTACTCATGCCCTTCTTGAGGATGTTGTGAAGTTCAAGAATTTGGGTCTTGTTGTAATTGACGAGCAGCAGCGATTTGGCGTTCTTCAGAGGGCCAAGCTATGGGAGAAGAATGACGATCCTCCCCATGTTCTGGTGATGACAGCCACACCAATCCCTCGAACGCTTGCAATGACCCTTTATGGCGACCTCGATGTGAGCGTGATTGATCAGCTTCCACCTGGTCGAAAGCCTATTAAAACCATTCATTACACCGACGCTAAGCGAAACCTAATGTATGGTCTTGTTCGCAACCAAATTGAAGAGGGTCGCCAAGTCTATATCGTTTACCCTCTCATTAAGGAGTCGGAGAAGATGGACTATAAGGATCTTATGGATGGGTATGATACCATCACCAGGGTATTCCCCCCACCCAGATACACCACTGTTGTGGTGCATGGACAGATGAAACCCGATGAGAAGGACCAATCGATGCAACTGTTTGCCAAGGGGAAGGGCAATATCCTTATGGCAACCACGGTGATTGAGGTCGGTGTCAATGTGCCAAATGCAACGGTAATGGTTATTGAGAGTGCCGAGCGATTTGGTTTATCCCAGCTTCACCAGCTAAGGGGTAGGGTAGGGCGAGGTGCCGATGAAAGCTATTGTGTTCTAATTTCAGGAATGAAACTAACCAACGAATCGAGGAAACGGTTGCAAACAATGGTCGAAACCAACGATGGCTTTCAAATTGCCGAGGTCGATATGCAGCTTCGTGGCCCAGGCGACTTAGAGGGTACACAGCAGAGTGGGCTTCCCTTTAGCCTGAGGATTGCCAATCTCAGCCAGGATGGACAAATACTGCAACATGCTCGTCGGGTTGCCAACGATATCATCACCGAGGATCCATCGCTTTCACAGCCTAAGAATGCTATTCTTAAAACACAACTTCAAATTTTATCCCAAACAAAATCCGATTTTAGTCAGATTAGCTAGTTGCTCTACATCTCCCCAACAAAAAAAGCCTCGGTTTCCCGAGGCTTTTCGATTTCTATGTTAGAGCAGCTTACTGCTTAACAACCTTACGTACTGCACGCTCACCGTTCTCACCGAATAGGGTTACAAGGTAAACGCCATTGTTTAGGTTGCTGGTATTGATTACCTGCTGATTTGAGTTAACAGGCATGTCAACTAGCACCTGACCAATCAGGTTGGTGATAACCACGCGGTTAACGTACTCAGCGTTGGCAATGGTAATCTGATTCCTGAATGGGTTGGGGTAGATATTGATGTTAGATAGTAGGTCGAAGTTAGCATTAAGAACACCCCAAGTATCGTTCACAATCATATCACCTTCAACTACAACGGTACGGTTATCACCGCCTGCCCATTCGCCACCGTCCCATCCTGCGTTCTTGAAGTACTTATACTCATAAGAACCAGCTTCAAGGCTCATGGTAACAGTCCAAATCATAGAATCATCAACACGTGTCATGGTCTGTTTCTCTGGTTGGTCGCCTGGGGTTGCCCAGCCGAACATAGAACCAGTGATGTAAATAACATCGGTTTCTGGATTGAAATCAAAGCCAGCCATGTTAACATTGAAGGTTACATTGAAACCAGCCTGTTCCTCAGCAACGGTTACTGTGTAAACGTTAACAGTTCCATCTTCAGCGGTTACGGTGAACTCAACTGGTGAGGTGAAATCCATTGGGCCGTAAACACCATCAACTGGAGCTGGGCTAATGATAGCAAACTCAGAAATGGTGATGGTTGGGGTTAGGCTCTCAATGTTAGTTCCAATTGCTACGGTTACTGTAATGGTATTTGCACCAATCACAACGTTAGCATCAACACCCTCGAAAGCAAAGCTTAGGATGTACGCATCGCTGCTTAGGTTCGAAGCACCATAAACATCCTCAACGGTAACGTCTTCGTCAACAACGGTTACTGTACGTAGAATGTTATCGGTCTCATCGTTGATGTAGTACATGTACTCATAATCTCCAGCAGTTAGCATTACGGTAGCTACGTAGAAGAGTTGAACAGGAGTTTCACCTTCTTCCATGGTAACATTAACCTCAACATCAGCGTCAACAACGGTAACCTGATCGCTAACATTCACGTAACCTTCAGCAACTACGGTGAAATCGTATGTTCCAGCTTCTACCTCTTCAAATACGTAAACTCCTGCAGCGTTGGTAACACCACCAAGGGTAACAACTGCATCGTTGATTGCATTGCCATCAACATCCTTTACATTGAATGTAACAGTATAGGTTTCTGGTTCTTCTACCTCAGCAGTTACCTCAAATTTATCGAGC
>CAYZSD010000140.1:0-8988 GCA_964481075.1 uncultured Rikenellaceae bacterium
TGAAGTACCGCAGTAAGTTGGTGAGCCTTACTCTTTTTTTTTTTGTAATAAAATCTGCATGAACAATACTTTATGAGAAACAACATTAAATATGAAATCAACAAAAGAAGAATTTCTCGAAGTGCTTTCTAAATACCAAGGGATTTTTCACAAGGTCAGCTTGGTTTACTTTAAAAACAAATCCGATAGAGAGGATAATATTCAGGAAATCATTTATCAACTTTGGAAGTCGTTCCCAAGTGTTAAGAACTGGAATAGCATTGGTTCATGGATCTATGCTGTGTCAATTAACACTTCAATCTCACGAGTCAAGAAGGGAAAGCGCATTGAGTATAAAGAAACAATTGCCGAAATACCTGATAAGACGGATATAATTGAAAACATGTCAATGAGTCAATCATTGGAGCTGCTTTTAAATGCAATATATAAACTCGATGAGGTTGACAAGTCTATCATGCTGCTCTACCTGGAAGAGAAAAGCTACGATGAAATTGCTAGAATTATTGGTATTTCACAATCAAATGTGGGTGTGAGAATTAATCGTGCTAAGGAAGCATTGAAACAAACCCTAAAAAATTAATGTCATGGAGAATTTTGAATTACAGAAGATTTGGAAAACTGTTGATTCTGAATTAGAATCAAAGTCTGAAGGTGAACTCCAAAAAATTATAGAATCGAAAACAAGAAAAACTATATGGAGGTTCTATATTTCGTACGTTGTTATATTTTTAATCACTGCCGGGTATTTTTCTTTTCTTACCATCTCGCTTATAAATCGCTGGGATGATTTCTATTTAAGGCTTAACAACTTTGCAATTGGTATAATATCAATTGTTGCATTGGTGTCGGAAGTATTTGCAATGAGGTTACTTCGAGAAAAGAAATCTGCTCTCCCTCTAAAAGAATGGGTTGAGAAAAGTATGTCATTCATAAATAGAGAACTAAAGCAAAGAATTTCATACCTTGTTATACCCATAATCGCTATACCAACAATACTTTCAATAAATGTTTATTTTAGCCAGAATACGTTTATCGAGCTATTTAAAGATGAGGAGCAAATGTATGGATTAACCGTTGGTTTCATTATTGGGATGATGGTGAGCTATTATTTCGTTTTTAAATATCGAAAATATCAACTAAAAAATTTTGAATACCTAAAAGGATTGTACAACCGAATTTGCGAAGTAGCGTAGGAAAGAGGTTAATACAACGTTATTAAAAAAGTTAAACCGGCCTGAGTACCAACACTCAGTCAGGTTTAACTTTATGCGTATTGAACTTTTTTCACAAGTTAGCTTAATTTTGCAAAGCCAACTAAAATCAAAAAAGCAATGTTTTTAGGTACTTGAATTACATTAACTTCCTAATGGCATTTGCAAGCCTCTTAACGCCCTCCTCATTTAATTCCTTCGACATATAGGAGAAGTTGATTCGCAGGGTGTTAAGGCCACTTCCATCGCAGTGGAACACGCTACCTAAAACGAAGGCTACGTTCTCCTTGATGGCAATGTTGAAGAGATCCTCAGCATTCATGTGCTCGGGGAGGGTGAGGAAAAGGAACAAACCGCCTTCTGGTTCAGTCCATTTAACCCCTTCGGGCATGTACTTGCGGAATGCGGCAAGCATAGCGTCGCGCTTGTCGCGGTAACTGTCGATGATCTTATTCAGGTTTGTTTCAAAGTAACCCCGCTCGAAATACTTTGCCGTAATCTTTTGGAGGAAGGGAGAGGAGCAGAGGTCGGTCGATTGTTTTGCCATAACAATCTTATCAATGATATCCTCATGTGCTACCACCCAGCCAAGGCGGAATCCTGGAACAAATAGCTTCGACATGGAGCCAAGTAGAATCACATGCCCAGTGCCGTCGAGCTGGCAAATCGTACGTTTTGGTTCACCGTCGAATCGAAGCACCCGGTAAGGGCTATCCTCCACAATCAGAACATCGTACTTCCTTGCTATCTCAATAATTTCGAGCCTACGCGATTCAGGCATTGTGATACCTGTTGGATTCTGAAAGTCGGGGATAACATAAATAAACTTGGGTTTCTCACCGTTAGCCTTCATTTGAGCAAGCTCTTTCTCAAGCAGATCGGCTCGCATACCTTTCTCGTCGAGTCGCACGCCCACCATTTTTGCCCCGTATGTGCTAAAGGCCGATAATCCTCCAAGGTACGATGGTAAACCGCAAATAATCTTATCGCCAGGATTGATAAATATCTTTGGCACAAGGTCTAATGCCTGCTGCGATGCTGTTGTAATGATTAGATTGTTGGTAGTTATTTTCAGGCCATCGGCTTGATAAAGACCTACCAAAATTTCCCTTAAACGCATATCGCCTTCAGTTGCGCCATACTGAAGTGCTTGGGGCCCTTCTGTTTCTAGAACTTCAACCGCAATATCCTTTAGCTGTTCAATAGGGAAACTCTCGGGTGAGGGTAGTCCACCCGCAAACGAAATGATGTCACTTCTTTGGGTGAGCTTAAGAAGTTCTCGAATGGCAGAACGTTTCATCCCCTTGGCTGTGTTTGAGAAAACACTATTTAAATCGCTTATCATATTATTTGGTTTTAAGTTGATGTGATAAATTAAAGCTATTATGTGTTGTTTAATTAAAAATTTACATCTTTTAACGCAACGAAGTTACGAATTGTAATCAAAATATGCAAATAATAGTTGTTTATTAATTATCTTATTGAAATTTTTAGTAATACTTTTGTCAAAAAGAGAAGCGTTTTGAAATATTTCTTTTTTGCAACGGAATAAAGCAAGTTAATTGCTGTTTAGATAAATATTTAACCGGAATGAAAAACGAGGAAAAATCTGGTATTTTGCATCGCATCAGGGTTTTTTTTGTTAATGCTATTACCATTGTTTGGTGGCATGCTCCCATAAAGAGGGTAATGCGAAAGCAAATAAAGAGTTTTGTTTTTCAGAACTTTGCTTTCCTGTTCAGAAAAACCAGAATGTATCGAAGTTGGAAGGATTACTTGCTGTTGGAAGGGGTGATTACTATTGATAGTGGCACAGATTATCCTGAACATTGGCCTAAGCTAGTTGAATGCAGGAATGTTGTTTCCAATTTTATTCCAAAAGACGAGAATTTGGGGTCGATCGATAGATTTGCTATAGCTATCCATGCTTTCTACGGAGATATTCTTCAAGAAGTATTGGATTATTTAAATGAAAAAGGAAGCATACCATTCAAACTTTTTGTCACATCGCCACACGAAAAGTCACAAGAAATATGGTCGGTTTTGGAAAGGAACAGCTTTCAGTACGAGTTTTTTGAGTTTGAGAATCGAGGACGTGATATACTTCCCTTCCTTAAGGTTTCAAAAACAGCAATTGAACAGGGTTACCCGTTAATACTCAAGATACATACAAAAAAGTCAGATCATCGGATGACCGGGGCGTTATGGCGGAAGGAGATATTTCAGGCCTTGCTCAGGCTCTCGAATAGAGAGAAGATTGTTGAGACTTTTAGGATTAATCCAGGTATAGGAATTTTAGGACCAGCAGGTCACGTTGTGCCGATGAGCCTTTATTATGGAATCAATGCCAGAGCCTTAGGTTATCTAACACGTCAACTTGGGGTTGATACCAGAGTAATTGGTAACCTTAGTTTTGTTGCAGGGTCAATGTTCTTCATTCGTAAAGAGGCTCTTTTACCTCTGATAAACCTCAATATGCCCGATGAAGTTTTTGAGCAGGAAAAGGGGCAGCGTGATGGCACTATGGCACATGCCTACGAGAGAGCTTTCTCTGTGAGTAGCTTTATTGCAGGGTTAAGGTTGGTCGATACCAAATTTCGTCCCGACGGTGCTGAAACTAATGTTGTTATCGACCATCCCTTCACCTGGTAATAATTCCAATTGGGATTGCCTGTTTTAAATCTATTGCTTGTTGCGTTTCCCCTTTGGTTTTAGCTGTTTAAAAGAGTTACAATTTCATAAGAACTTCGAGAGCTTTTGACGAAGCATCGAGGAGGGGCTTGTTCGATAACGGTTCGCCAACCCCACGTTTCATCCAAAGCTGAGGAATAATCCTCCCTTGCTCGAAGATTCTCTGTATTTCGGTGGCAAAATGCTTGTCGGCAACGTATTGCTCAAGCTGGAAGCTGATTAGGTGTCCAATAGGGTACGCTGAAAGGTACAAGGGGTTGTCAATCATGTGACTATATACAGCAAGGATTGGCTCATCGTTGCTGCCGAATACATCAGCGTAGTAGCGATTCCATATATCCTTCGCAATTCTGATTGTGGCTTCCTTTACCTGAGCCGCATTAGCATTTGGGTTCTCATAGAGCCACTTCCAAAGATTTATGTCAACCAACGAAACACCCATTATCTCGTAGCACGACCAAAGATTATCAAGAGCCATCAGGTGGTCTTTCACTGGGTTTGTATCTTTAATGCTTAGAACATCGAGATCGCGCTTTTGAAAGATGAACGCCAGAGCTTCGGTGAATGCTGTGTTTGGAACTCCATTAAGGGTATAGTAGTCAACATCATGCAGCGTAATAGTTTGCTCAACAGTGTGGCCAAACTCGTGCATTGCAATGTTGAACCCATTATAGTTCATCCCTTCTGCACCAATTCGCGTGCGGAGCAGGGCAACATCGGAACGCATGGCACCACCCCAGGCATGACCAGCACCTCGGCTTCCTTCAACCACAATTTTCGATGCAATGAACTTTGCCTTTTCGTTGCTCCAGCCAAGTGAAGTTAGAATGTTTGGCATCTCTTTCTCAAAAGCCTGAGCGTTTGGGAATCTTTTCGAAACAGTGGCATCGAGTTTTTCGGCGGGGATGCTACTACGCGACTTAAAGCCATCGTACCAAATATCGAAGGGTTGAAGAGGACGGCCAAGCCTTTGGGAAATAAGCTTCCCTGCATCCCTTACTTGCTGCGACGATACAAACTCGGTGAATAGCCTCTCAACGTCCTCTACAGGAATCTCGTAGGTTCCTTCAAACTGTCGTTGAATATAGGTTGGCATGGTGGGGTAGAACGGGTCCATTGCTTTGAGAGCATTGAACAGGTTCACTACAACCTGGTACCTGGAGTTGGGCTCAGGCTCTGAGGTTACCTTCTCGCCATTACTGAAAACCTCGTTTGAGTAAGGATTCCATGTAAATTCAGGGTTGTTAATAACCTTCTTGGGAATCGACTGATTGATGATTCTTTTCATTACCTCATACACCATGTTCTGTTTTTCCAGACCATTTTCTGGGTTTGCATATTGTGCTTTTAGCTCATCGCGGAGGCCCCAGTGGGTTATTAGCTTCATTTCCTGCGGAAAAAGCTGTTTGTTGCTGTTGTCACGAAGGTTTCCCATGTAAACATTGTATTCGCTGATATAGGCATCGGCATCGGTAGTTATTCGTGAGTAGTTTTGCATAAGCTCAGCGGGAACCCTTGAAGTGAACACCTCGCCCATTCGTGCGTAGGCCCATTCCTCTCTAGTCCAGTTTTCGCCTAGGTTAGTTTTTTCGGTAAGGCTATACTCAGGGCAGTTAACTGCAACCACAAATGCAATCTTGTTTGCGTAAAGGTCCTCGCTAAGGTGTGCACTTGCATTGAAACCACCCAGCATCATGTCAATTGGAGTAATGGGCCCTTGGTCGAGGTGAAGGGGCCGCATAAGATCCTTTGTAATTCTCATGAAGTACCCACCTAGCACTTCCTGTGCGTAGGATACCTTTTGAAATAGCACTTCAAGCTCATTCGGCTCGGCCATGAAGAATTCTTGGCAGAATGCCACGAAGTCGGCCGTTGTACCATCGGCCTCTCTCCATAGGTTGGCTACCTGTTTAACCCCTCGCTCGGCTCTGAAACGAACCGCTTCGCCATGTTTGGCGACAAGTGCATCAATTGTTTGAGTTACCGCTTCCCCTTTGATAGGGCTTCCTTTTGGGCCTTCTTCAACCCGTTTACACTGAACCATAAGGGTAAGGATTGGAATTGTAAAAAAAACAAGTAAGTGTTTCATATTGAAGCATTTTTAGATTGATTAAAGATTCAAAGATACATGAAAAATATTTTTTTGGGTATGTGTATTAGATTTGTTTCTTTCAATAAAGTTTAGTGTTAAGGCAGACAATTTTTGTTTCGATTCTTAGCTTTGGGTTAATTAACTGTTTCAGAAAATGTGATAGCTTTGCAACCTAAATCAGTTGAATGATGAAGCAAACTAAAAACATTGCGCTGGTGGCGCACGACAATCGGAAGAGGGATCTTGTGGAGTGGGTGGAGTGGAACTGGCAGAAGTTGCTCAGGCATAAATTGATATGCACAGGTACCACGGGTAGGTTAGTGGAAGAGGCATTTACCCGCATGCACGAAGAGGAGACACAAAAGCACATTTCGTTAACCCGGTTGAAATCGGGGCCCCTGGGTGGAGACCAACAACTTGGGGCAATGATATCTGAGGGAAATATTGACATTCTAATCTTTTTCTGGGACCCAATGATGGCTCAACCACATGATGTCGATGTGAAAGCACTTCTTCGGATTGCCAGCGTGTATAATATCCCCACTGCTACCAATCGTTCTACAGCCGATTTTATAATAGGTTCACCCTTGCTCGATGAGATATACACACCTAAGCTTATCGATTACGAAAACTATATCAACAGGGAGATTGAATAGAATGAAGGGTAGCATAAGCTACATCATTTCCTGAAGAAGCTTTTCTTCTTTTTGCTTTGAAGTTTTGATATCTGGCCTATTGTCCAGTTAATCCTTTTCGAGTAGTAAGGGCTTGCCAATGGTGAAATGTATTCCGATATATCTTCGAGCTTGGCTAACGCCAGATCGCCAAAAGAAATAAGGGCTTCCAGAATCTTTTCGGTTTCCTTGGCATTTGAGGTAACGAAAAATCTTTCGATAAGTTGATCCACGGCTTCTTCACCGAATTTGTGAAGCGACTCGAAGTTTCCCAGCAGGATTTGGTATGCAACTTGTGCCTCAGGGTCGTATGGTGTTGATTTCGGGAACTTTTCATTCAGCACCGTTGCAGCCTTCCTTTTAATCAGGAGGCTTTGATCGAGAAGCAGTTCATTTAGCTCTTCCTCTTCGAGTGAATCAATCTGAAGGCTTATGTTGGCATCGAGATTTGACTTAGTTTCTTCTCGTTTACGGATGAATATTTGAGCTTTCCTAGTGAGAGAGCCATTGGCTGTTAGAAGAACTAGAACAGGAATTCCTCCATGATAGTAAAAGACATCTGAAACCTTCAACGGGATTTCTTTCAGAGCAGGAACATCGGATGGCTTTAACCACCAGTACTCGTTGAGAACATCAGGGAAGCTCTTTCGGGCCTGGTAACGTGCAGATTCAAGGTCTGCCCCGAGCCTTATTTCAACAATATCACCCTTTTCGAAGCGTGACGAGTATCGAAAGGAGTAGAACTCATTCTGCCTATGATCTTGTGAGCCAACTTTCGTATCCATGTGATGGAGAATCGGATTTCATTTAACTGTTAAAAATATAAATTTTTTTTTAAATACGTACCATTTTATATCAATAATAAATTTTATTGGAATTTTTCTTGTAAAGAGAGTAGGTCGAGTATTTCAAAAAAATAAATGTTAGTATGCTCTTTCTTGTCCTTTCAGTATGACCCAAATGGTTAGCAGAATTATCTTGAGATCCATGTTAAAGGTCCAGTTCTCAATATAGTTAGCGTCGAGCCTAACTCGTTTCTTTATGTCGTGTAATCTCTTGATCTCTCCCCGATAGCCATTTACCTGTGCTAAACCTGTTATACCAGGTTTTACTGTATGCCTAACCATGAATCGTTTTACCATTCGCTGATATTCCTCGGTGTGTTTAAGCATGTGTGGCCGAGGACCAACTATCGACATTTCGCCCTTTAGCACATTAACAAATTGAGGTATCTCATCGATGCTCCATTTTCGAAGGAAACGGCCTACCGGTGTGATACGGGTATCGTTTAGCGATGCCTGCACTACATCGCATTCATCGTTCTTTTGCATAGAGCGAAACTTGTAGCAAACAAAAACCTTACCGTCGATACAGGTTCTTTTCTGGTTAAAGAAAATCCCCTGGCGGTGGCTTAATATGTCTATGATGTAAAGCAACACAGTTACCCATGATAGAACACCGATAATCATGAGGATAGACACAGAAACATCGAAAGTTCTCTTTATTAGTCTGTTATACCAATAGCTGAGTGGTCCAGGGTGAATTTGAAGGACAGGAATCATTCCGTAATTAACCAATTCGGCGCTCTTGTATGCAAAGCTGTCCAAATCGGGAAGTATCCTAATTTTGATTGGATAATCGGCAAGTAGATTTGTAATACTCGAAAGAATATTTCGTGGAATAGTGTCCCATGATATATAAACCTGATTTACATCATTCGTTTCGATAAACTCCTTTAATTCTTCCCACGATCCTACAATACGCTGTTTTTCATTCTTTTCCTTATCAAAAAAACCGAGGAATCGGTATCCATGCCAAGGGTTGGTTAAGAAGTATTTTGCAAGTTCCTTTGCTTTAACTCCATATCCAAGAATGATTACATTTCGGTAGTTGTAGCCATACTTTCTGTAATAGTAAAACGCATAGTAAAGCAAAAACTTCCAAATAACTAGGGTAATGAAGAATGAAGCAAATAAGTACTTTAGTTCGTGCCTTGGGTAGAATTGTAATGGTGTAGTTTGAAAATACATCAAGAAGAAGAAGAAGAAGAAGACAATTATCTTGATGTATGTGAAAAGAATGGATTTTTTGCGGGTATTCCTATCGATATTATTTCCACCAAATACAAAGAAAAGAATAAACCATATTGTGTTGAGGTAGAGGTAAAAAAGAAGATGCTTATCGGTACCATGCTTTGCGTAGGGGTGCAAAACAATATACCCAACAATGAAAAAAAGATTTAGAATGATGAAATCACCAATAAGTGAAATAATTGGTATGTATTTCGAGTATTTCAAAAGTGTAAATGTTTAGTTCCAAA
>CAYZSD010000141.1:0-8968 GCA_964481075.1 uncultured Rikenellaceae bacterium
TATTCGCTAAACACCAAAATTTACAGGAGTTTTTAATCTGTTAAAGTAGAATTAAGTAGCATTGAGTAGAATGAATTTCTTTTACACGTCTGATTTTGAAAATTCTATTAAAGAATTAATTTCAAAAAAGAAATTAGGTTACTTTTCTTGCAATGAAGACATTAAATGTGTTTTCAACGAAATTAATTTTAATGAAATATGGAATTTCCGGGAAAATATACTTGATTTTCACCCTTACAGATTAATCAAAACAAGAATTCCAAATAGCGGTCAGAATTTGAGTAAACGTGACGGGTTTAGATTGCTTTTATAGTAAACAAAGAAAAAGAGAGCATAACTTTCCTTTATGTTTTTCCAAAAAAAGGGAAATACGCAAAGATTAACGTTACTGAAAAAGAAATTGAAAAATTAATTCATAATTATAGTTCCGAAATCAAGAACAATACGCTAAAAGTATTTGAATTCTAATATATTACTGCACACAACAAGGGGTGTAACCAATTTGGGCTGAATGGGTTACGGAAACGGGTCGGCACGCAGGAAAAGTCTTAACGGGGGATAAATCCCATGCCCCGCTCACCCAAACTGGTCACACCCCCAGCCGTTAGGCACAAGCATGAAGAGAATGTGTTCACAGAAAAACATATCTTTTGGTGAATATATTAATTTAAAGTTATTATCTTTGCAAGAAAAACAATGTACTCAAGATATCTTAGTAACAGAATAAAGAATCGAATCGATTCAGGTAAAGCGATTGTTGTAATCGGTCCACGACAAGTGGGAAAAACAACCCTAATCGAATCAATCCTTGAATCAAAAGATTATCTACTCCTTGATGGAGATGACCCTAAAACAAGAACTTTATTAACAGAACCAAATACAGAACAGATTCGAAGGATTTTAGGGAATTATAAGTATGTCTTCATTGATGAAGCTCAAAGAATTGAGGGAATAGGGCTTACTATGAAAATAGTAACCGATAGATTTAAAAACGTTCAATTGTTTGCAAGTGGCTCATCCTCTTTTGATTTATCAAATAAAATCAATGAACCTTTAACTGGCAGGAAATGGGAGTATCAGCTGTTCCCAATTTCGTGGGAAGAGTATGAGAACCATCACGGTTTTTTATATGCAGAGCAGAGTTTAGAGAATAGATTACTTTATGGGTTTTACCCTGATGTATTAAATAACGTGGGAGACGAAGTTAGTATCTTACGGAATTTAGTAAACAGCTATTTGTACAAAGACATCCTTTCATATGCAGATATACGAAAGCCAGAGGTTCTTGATAAGCTTGTTCAAGCTCTAGCTCTTCAGATTGGTAGTGAAGTTAACTATTCAGAATTAGCTCAAACTGTAAACGTGGATAAAAATACAGTTAGTAAATACATTGACATTTTAGAAAAAGGTTATATTATTTTTAAATTGAGTAGCTTTAGCCGAAATGTTAGGAATGAAATAAAAACAAACAAGAAGATTTATTTCTATGATAATGGAATAAGAAATATGGTAATTGGTAATTTCGATCCAATAGAGCTAAGGATTGATAAAGGTGCTCTTTGGGAGAATTTTCTAATTTCAGAAAGGATTAAGCAGATTGAGTACAAGCAAAGTCTTGCTCACACCTATTTCTGGAGAACAAAACAACAACAAGAAGTTGATTTCTTAGAGGAAAATGGAGGAAAAATTTTTGGGTTTGAATTTAAGTGGAAGAAAAAGAATAATCAGAAATTACCAAAAACATTCACTGAAACGTACAATGCGGAGACAAAGATAATTGACAGAGAAAATTTTAGAGAATTTGTGAGAATTGAATAATGCCAGTGCCTAACAAGGGATGTCGCTAACCAGCCTGTCTGCACTAAGCAGAGCAGGCTACTGGCAGGTGTGGGTTGATATTGGATTGCGTCCCGAGGCATCGGGATTTCAGAATCGGAACTTTTTCGCCCGCTCGGTCGTTTTCGTCGGGGGAGGAACTCCTATCCCGAGGCCCGAAGTCTCGGGATAGGGTGTAGCGTTCGATCCTACACTTGCCATACCCCCAGCCTTTTAAACCACCCTGTCAATCAGCTCATCATCGGCAATATTTGGAATTGTTACCTTTAGATTTGGTGTTCTGTCCATCTCGCGTTGAATGGCAAACATGGCCTCCTTATTCCTGCCCCAGTTTCGGCGAGCAATCCCGTTGTTCACATCCCAAAGGAGCATCATGCGTAAGCGGCGGTCGGCATCCTCAGAGCCATCAAGGGTTAGGCCAAAGCCTCCGTTTATTACTTCCCCCCAGCCAACCCCTCCGCCGTTGTGAATAGAAACCCAGGTAGCTCCCCGGAACGAATCGCCAATGACGTTGTGAATCGCCATGTCGGCTGTAAAGCGGGATCCATCGTAGATATTCGATGTTTCGCGGAAGGGAGAATCTGTCCCTGAAACATCGTGATGGTCACGCCCCAATACAATCGGGGCTGAAATTTTCCCTTCACTAATGGCCTTGTTAAAGGCCTCGGCAATTTTTATTCTCCCCTCGGAATCGGCATAAAGGATTCGAGCCTGCGACCCGACAACCATTTTATTCTTTCCAGCTTCCTTGATCCAGTGGATGTTATCCTGAAGTTGCCCAAGTATTTCACCTGGGGCTGTTCTTGCTATCTTTTCAAGTACTTGCTCTGCAATCCTGTCGGTCATTTCTAGGTCTGCTGGATCGGACGAAGTGCAAACCCAACGGAATGGGCCAAAGCCGTAGTCGAAGAACATTGGTCCCATGATGTCTTGCACGTACGATGGGTATCGGAAATCTCCATTGGGTTTGACGATATCTGCTCCCGCACGGCTTGCCTCAAGCAGGAATGCGTTTCCATAGTCGAAGAAGTACATACCACGCTCTGAGAGCTGATTAATGGCTTTAACATGTCGGCGTAAGCTTTCGTAAACCAATTCCTTGAACTTCTCAGGGTTGTTTGCCATAAGGTGGTTGGATTCTTCGAAGGAAAGACCAACAGGGTAGTAGCCCCCTGCAAAGGGGTTGTGAAGCGAGGTTTGATCGCTCCCAAGGTCAACAGCAATATCTTCAAGTGCAAGCCTTTCCCAAAGATCAACCACATTGCCCTGGTAGGCAATGGAGATTGCTTCCTTAGCCTCCATAGCTTCCCGAATGCGAGGAATGAGCCTGTCAAGGTTGTCGTAAACCTCGTCAACCCAGCCTTGGCTGTGACGAACGTGAGTTGCTTTAGGATTAATCTCGGCAATAACGCTCACTATTTCTGCAATTACTCCAGCCTTTGGCTGAGCTCCCGACATTCCACCAAGACCCGAAGAAACAAACAGCTTCCCTCTGAGGTTGGTTTCGCCAGGCTTTAGCCTTTTTCGACCTGCATTCATCACAGTGATGGTAGTGCCATGAACAATGCCCTGTGGTCCAATGTACATGAACGATCCAGCAGTCATCTGTCCGTATTGGGTTACACCAAGGGCGTTAAATCGTTCCCAGTCGTCCTTGCTACTGTAGTTGGGTATCATCATACCGTTTGTAACCACAACCCTAGGTGCATCCTTATGCGAAGGGAATAGCCCCATTGGATGCCCTGAGTAGAGCACTAGGGTTTGCTCGTCGGTCATTTCGGCAAGATATTTCATAGTGAGCAGGTACTGTGCCCAATTCTGGAAAACCGCTCCGTTACCCCCGTAGGTTATCAGTTCATGCGGGTGTTGAGCAACGGCGTAGTCGAGGTTATTGGAGAGCATCAGCATGATTGAAGCTGCCTGAACGGAGCTATGGGGGAAGTCTTCAAGCCTTCTGGCTGTTATCTTATAGTCAGGTCTGAAACGATACATGTAAATTCTTCCGAATTCGTTGAGTTCTTTTGCAAACTCTTCTGCCAAAATAGCATGATGCTTCTTGGGGAAGTATCTCAAGGCATTTTTTATGGCAAGCTTTTTCTCGGGAAGTGTTAATATTTGTTTACGTTTTGGGGCGTGATTTACAGTATCGTCCCAAACTTTTAGAGCAGGTAGCTCATCGGGAATCCCTTGCAGGATAAGATATTGAAACTCTTCTCTAGTCATGTCCCTAGTATTTTAAATTTATCTGCTGTAAAGATAATGCTTTTTTGGGGTGATTTATCACGAAGATTTTTGTAACCTTTGCATTATTTTTGTTTGTACAACGAATGAATTACCAAACTAATAAAAAATCAAGCAATATGTTAAAACGGAAAATCGTTTACCTAATGGTATTAGTTTTGTCGATACCATTACTCAGTAGCTGTGGCTACAATCGTATGGTTTCCCTCGAAGAGGGCGTTACCGCCCAATGGGCAAACGTTGAGAATGTTTATCAAAGGCGAATGGATCTTATCCCAAACCTTGTGAACACCGTAAAGGGGTATGCTAACTTCGAGCAGCAAACCCTAACTCAGGTAATTGAAGCCAGGGCAAAGGCTACACAGGTTACAATTGACCCAACTAACCTAACCGAGGCAAACCTGAAGCAATTCCAACAGGCACAAGGACAATTGAGTAGCGCCCTTTCCAGGCTTCTTGTTACTATAGAGCGCTATCCTGATTTGAAGGCCAATCAGAATTTTCTTGAGCTTCAAGCTCAACTTGAGGGGACAGAGAATAGAATTGCCGTTGAGAGGCGAAGATTTAATGAGTTGGTGCAGTCGTACAATTCCTATATCCGATCATTCCCTCGCGTAATCTACGCTGGGTGGTTTGGATTTGAGAAGAAAGCTTACTTCGAAGCCGATCAGGCTGCAAAAGAAGTTCCCAAAGTTGATTTTGGTAGCTAGCAATATTTTTACACACGAAAAATTGATGAATATGGCTGCCGACGAGTTTAAGCTGGGTGAAAAGATACAGATTGTAAATGCCATAAAGAAGGCAGAAAAGAATACTTCGGGTGAGGTAAGAGTTCACATCGATAACCGTTGCAAAGGCGATGTGCTGGATCGTGCTGTTGATGTTTTTGCCATGCTAAAAATGCATAAAACTGATCTAAGAAACGGGGTTCTTTTCTACTTGGCAATAAAGGATCATAAGTTTGCCATACTTGGTGACGCTGGAATCAATGCTGTGGTTCCAGCAAATTTTTGGGAAAGCATTAAGGATGCCATGGTTGAGCATTTTGCTCAAGGAGCCTTTGCTGAGGGGCTTGTAACAGGTATTACCATGGCAGGAGAAAAGCTTCAAGAGCATTTTCCTTACCAGAAAGATGATGTTAACGAACTTCCCGATGATATATCATTTGGAAACTAATAAATGAAAAAGGCATGAAATCGATTAGGTTACTAATAATTAGCACGCTCGTTTCGGTAGCACTTGGTATATTTGCTCAGGAATTGCCTTCGCCCATGCAGCCCCCGAGGCTGGTTAACGATTTTGCTGGACTACTCAACCAGAGCGAACAAGCTAACCTTGAGCGAAAGCTTAGGGGGTACCTCGATACAACTTCCACACAAATCTATGTTATCATTGTTAATGATTTGAGCGGATATGATATCGCTGATTTCACTATTCGAATTGGCGAGAAATGGGGTGTTGGCCAGAAGGGAAAAAACAATGGAGCCATTATTCTTGTTAAACCAAGAATTGGTAACCAAAAGGGTGAAGCATTCATTGCTACTGGTTATGGTTTGGAAGATGTAATACCCGATGCCATAGCAAAAAGGATAATGGAAAGAGAGTTGGTTCCGTATTTTCAAGAAGATAACTACTTCAGAGGGTTTGATGCTGCTACTACCACAATTATGAGCTTAGCATCGGGTAAGTTTTCGGCCGATCAGTATGCCAGCGACGCACCACCTGCTTTCGTATTTCTTATCCTTGTACTTTTAGTGCTCTTCTTTGTTCTTGTTTTCAATGTGAATAAAACCAAAGGGCGCTCAGTGGGGCATAATATCCCGTTTTGGATTGCACTTGGTATGCTCTCAGGAGCAGGAAGAGGTGGTGGAGGTTTTAGCAACTTCAGCTCTGGAGGTGGAAGTTTTGGCGGATTCTCTGGTGGGGGAGGTGGATCTTTTGGTGGGGGAGGAGCAAGGGGTAGCTGGTAGGCTATTCAGTTGCCTCGTTGTACTTTGGAATGGTGAATCGAAAGGTAGAGCCTTGTCCTTCTATTGACTCAACGTTGATTGTGCCACCATTACGCTCAACGAACCTTTTAACAAGTTTTAATCCAAGACCCGTCCCCTTTTCATTATTTGTCCCTAATGTTGAGTAGGTTGAGGTGTTGTCAAAAAGTTTGGGTAGGACTTCGGGTGTTATTCCCTTACCTGTATCGGCTATGGTAACCTCATATAGATTGGGTTGTTCTTCAACACTTACACTTATTACACCCGTTTCGGGTGTAAATTTAATACTATTACCAATCAGGTTGCGGAGTACAGCCATTATCATGTCAATGTCTATCACTACCATAGCCTTTTCAGGAAGATTTGTCTGAATGGTAAGGTTCTTGCTTTTTGATAACCCTTTCACCAGAACAACCACTTCATAAATTAGCCTGGAAAGGTTTGCGCTAACTGGTTTGTAGGTTTCCTGCCTTTGCGACTTTGCCCAATCCAGTAAGCTTTCAAGTAAGTGATAGGTTTCTTCGCTGGTTGTCTTAAGGGTATCGAGAATTGTAGCCGATGATTCTTTGTCCATTTCATCATGCCCTTCTGCATATAGCTCAATAAGCTGTTTTATTGCTCCAATGGGTGAGCGGAGATCGTGCCCAATAATTGTGAAGACCTGATCTTTGAAGGCATTTGCCTCTTTCAAAGCAATTTCAGCTTGCTTAATTCGGGTAATGTCGGCAAGAGTTACAACAACTTCAGTTGTCCGATTTTGACTATTTCGTGAAGATCCGAAATGGGTTAGTAAGTAACGTACCTCACCAGAGGAGGAGACAAGAGCCTGCTCGTAGCTTCCCTTAACATCAAACCCGTTCTCAAGATCACAAATTTGCTGTTCAAAACGGTTTAGGGCGCTAGGAATAAATGCATTGAAAATATCTCTACGGGAAATTGGTGGTCGTTTCCCCTCATAACCAAGGATTTCATAGGCTTCATCGGAAAGAATTACCAAGTTTTTTTCGGGTTGAAATCGAATGCTTCCCAACTTTGCAATTGTTTGTGCTTGGGCAAGATGCAATTTGCTTTCCTGAAGCTGAGCTTCAAAACGTTTCTGGTTCGATATGTCATCGACCAGCATGATTAGATGTGAGATATTTGAGGTTACGGTTTTGAGGGCTTTTACTGTTACTTTACAGTAAATGTAACTTGAATTCTTTGTGATAAAACGTTTCTCGATGGTATAGTTAGTTTTTTCGTGGGTGAGAAGCTGGTTGAAAAGTTTGCTTTCAACCAGAAGATCATCGGGATGGGTGATCTCATCCCATGTCTTATTCATTAGTTCCTTTGGAGAGTACCTAAGTATTGATGCAAGCTTTTCGTTGAAACTTATCCACTGTTTTGCAATGGAAATTTCGGCCATGCCAATTAGATCCGACTCGAAAAAAGCTCTGAACTTCTGTTCTCGCTCAGATAGCTTTATCTCAGCTTCCTTTCGCTGAGTAATATCGTGACTAATAATAATTAACATGTCCTTACCACTCATCTGGTACTTCATTAAGCTACCTTCAAGAAAGAAACTTTCACCACTTTTCTTCCTATGAATTCTATGACTTACCCTATAGAAACCTTTTTGATAGGCTGATGCGATAGCACTTTTTGTTTCTTCGGGTTGAGCTGATAGTAAAATATACGACTTACCCTTAATTTCATGAAGTTTGTACCCATAAACTGACTCGAAAGCAGGATTAACATCCTGTATTTCTGTTGATTTAGCATCAATCAGACAAATAGGGTCGATGTTGGATAAAAATAGTGCCCTGTACTTTTGCTCTTTTTCAGAAAGCTCAAGTTCAGCTTGTTTCCTATGGCTTATATCCATAATCAGCCCAAGTATTCTGGCATTATTATCTGCATCTTTGATGTGTTTCCCTCTAATTAGCAGGTAGTTCCATTTTCCTTCTGGGTTCATGATGCGGATTTCTGTTTCAAAATCCTGTCCATCTCTAAGTATTTCTTTCTTCTTCTTATAGATTAGCCTCAAATCGTCCTTGTGAATAAGAGAGACGACACCCTTTAGCGATAACGAATTGATATCGTAGTCATTATAAAGTGGGGTTTGGCTATGCGATAGCCACCTGAACCTTTTCTCAGGAATTGAATACTCCCAGGTGGATATTCTTCCAACACTTTGAGCTTCGGAGAGAAGCTCCCTATTCCTTCTGAGCTCCCTTTCTGCAATACCACGTTTTTCTATCTCAACCAGTAGGTTGTTGTTAATAATTTTGTATTCAATTACTTGACGATTTATTTCTTCCTCAATACTTTTATATTCCTCTTTAAGTGTATCCTTGGCTCTGGTTACAGCGGCAGCTTGTTCCTTTAGGAAAAGTGATGAAATGGAAACTATTATGATAAAACTAAGAATCTCAGAATTGTGCTGAACTGCTTCATTAAGTGAGAGTTCTTGATATGCAGGGTATATCAGTAATAGTAGAGTGAAGATTGCTAAAGATGAAGTAAAGATTCGCTGGGAGTACTTCTGTGACAGAAAAATAAAAATTGGGAAACTTCCAATAAAAAAAATTTTTGTTGAATCGATTCCCGTTATGGGTACATAAAAATTTAAGGTTAAAAGAATTAGAGTATATACCAAAAAAGTAAGCAAATATTTTTTTGGAATTGTTTTGATATCCTGTTGACTGGTGTTTCTAATCCAGCTAACAACCAGTGGACTAAATAGAACAAGAGACGAAGAGTAGCCAATATATAACGAGAACCATAACACCTTGTTTTGCCACATAGTTGAGTCAATATGCTGAAAAATAAGAATTTGTGAAACAACAAGTGGTATTGGAAGCAGAAGTGAAATACCAAAAAATCTGATAACTTCAAGTTCTCTTCTCATTGTAATAGATATC
>CAYZSD010000142.1:0-8911 GCA_964481075.1 uncultured Rikenellaceae bacterium
GCAGTTTTCTTTTTACTTACTGGCTATTCCTTTGGGATAAGTACAACAGAAGCGAAAGCTATTGAGGAGGACGAAACTAACCTTGAAAACTAATAGTAACCCTAAAATACAGAACAATGAAAGAGGTAATAAGGAATTCATCGGACTTTCTATTTGTCCACGAAGCAATACAGTGTAATCCAAATGGCGATCCCGACCAGGAGAATAAACCCAGGATGGATTACGATACAAGTACTAACCTAGTAACCGACACAAGGTTAAAACGATTTATTAGAGATTATCTAAAAGATAAAGGGTTTGAAATATTCGTTGATTTTGTGGAAGACAGAAATGTAAATATGGAACAACGCATTGAAGGGGTTGTTAAAGAAATAATGCAAAATAATGTCATTGAAGTATTTGAAACTATCAATGACCCCGACCTTTTAGAATTTTCAAAAAGTTTAATCGATACTGTTAAGGAAAAATCTAATGCTACAGATAGTGATTTTTTTGCGATTTTATGGGAAGTACTAACAACTACAACTACCGAAGAAAAAAAGAAATTAAAGAAAGATAAATATTTAGGACAATTTGAATCAAGAATGAAAGAAATAAAAAAAATTAATAACCATTTATTGTCTTATATTGTAAAGAATAAGTTTATAGATATCAGATTGTTTGGAAGTGCTTTTGCAATTGCAGGTTTTACTAACCCATACACAGGTCCAGTACAAATCAACTGGGCATATTCTTTTAATAAAGTTGAATTAATTGACTCTAATACTGGAGTAACAATAATGAGTGATGGAGCACCTACTTTTTGCAAAGACTATCGTGTGCATTACAGCCTTTTGGGATACAATGGAACAATAAATGCTAACGGAGCCAAAACTACAGGGCTAACGCAAGTAGATATTAATGTTTTCAGAGATGCCATTTGGGAAGCAATCCCAGCTAATCCAACCCGTTCAAAACTAAATCAGTATCCAAAGCTATACCTTGAAATAGTTTATAATGAGGGAGTATCCAATGGTCAGTTTGGCGATTTGAGAAACTATGTATCCGTAACGCCAAAGAGTGGTATTGCTGAAAAGCAAGTTAGAAAGTTTAGCGATCTTGAAATAAATATCGACGGTCTGCTTGAGCTAATTGCTGAAAACAAGGGCGAGGGGAAAAAGATAAAAGAGGTAATAATCAGAACTTCGCCAGACCTAAAAATTTCACAACCCTAGTTATGGAAATCCTAAGTTTTATTGTAAAAGGAAAACTTGCGCATTTCAGGAAATACTATGCCAATAATACGGCTTTTAGTTTCACTATTCCCCCTCGTACAAGCCTTATGGGAATGGTAGCTGCTGTTATGGGTTGGCCAAGAGATAGCTATTACAATGATTTATCATCGGAAAAAATTCATTTTGGAATAAGAGTGCTATCGCCGCTGAAAAAGAGATTTCACAGGTTAAATCTTCTTAGTATTAAAACACTTGGCGATCTCTCAAAGAAATGGTCATCTGACTTTAGAGGCGAAGGGGGTAGAATACAAACACCCTTTGAGGTTGTGAGTGGCTGGGATATTGGGAAGGATGAGGTTACTTATCAGGTTTTTATATCGCCCACCGATAGTGGTTTAGAAATATTTGAAAAATTAAAAGAACAATTCTCCAGACAATCACCTGTTTACAGTATTACGCTTGGCACAGCAAATTTCACAGCCACAATTTCAGATATTTTCTTGGCAAAAAAAGATTCAATTGAGTTAATTGAGCCTAATGATTACATTTTAGTTAACACTGCAATACCCAGCAACCTTATTGAAGACCTGAAGTTTGATAAAGAAGAGTTTGGCAGTTACAACTTTGTGGAAGAGGATATGATGCCAGGCGATTTTGTTGGAAATAACAACAGAGAGGTTCGAAAAATGAATCGTGTAATTTTTTCTACAACCCCAAATCCTCTGCGAGTTAAAGTTAATGAACCGTGTCTGAAAGTACAATTACTAAATGAAACAATAATTTTACAGTTTATGGATATATGATTTTTTACTCACATAGTAGAATTAAACCAGATGGCTCCGTTTATGGTTCGAAAGAGTTAACAAATCATATTTCTGGTGTTGTTGAAATAGTAAAAACCCTTCATTCCAAAAACATTAATTTTGGCTATGACAACGAATTGTTAACTAAATCCATAACAACAGTTTGCCAACTTCACGATCTAGGAAAATACACATCATTTTTCCAAAATTATCTGCTAAAACAACATCCTATTGACAATAATCTAAAGCAGCATGCAAGGATTGGTGGTTTAACAGCCTACAATATTTTGAAGAATGATGACAGGAAGTTGGCTCTAATTGTTTTGTACTTGATTTTTAGACACCATGCCCAACTTTCTGATATTGGTACTTTTACTGAGGTGTTAAATGAAAATCTGTTTAGAGTTATAGAGAAACAAGTAATTGATATTGAGAAGAATAGTATAATAATTGGGGGGCAACTAGGAATAGATGCACTAAGAGATTTTTTACAATTCCCTGACGAAAGAGAATTGCGGAAGGGGTTTAAAGTTTGGGCCAGAAAAGAACCTGATATAAAGTACTATTATCTAGTAAACTATTTATTCTCCCTTCTTATTGAAGCAGATAAACTCGATGCTTCCGACACACGTTTATACAAAATTAAACCCATTGACAAGAACTCCGTTGATAATCGTTTTGGTACTCCAGTGTCTGAAAATGTTGATTTTGCTAAGCTATCAAACAATCAATTAAGAAACTTTTGCAGGGCTGAAGTAGTTAGCCAGCTAAACAGAACCGAAATACTTTCGCATAATCTTTTCACTCTAACTGCACCAACTGGTATTGGTAAAACAATGACAGCTTTAGACTTTGCCCTAAAACTAAAGGATAGAATTTGGGAAGAGGAAAAGATTAATGCCAGAATAATATATGCCCTACCATTTATCAACATTATTGAACAGGCGCTAAAGGAGTATAAAACCACTTTACCGCCTGATGTTAAAGTTCTTGGACATTATCAATTTGCTGATGCTTTTGGTGAGGATGATGAAAGTGATAACGAAGCAGGCTCTGTAAAGAATTACAACCAGAAGTTGATGTCGATAGACACGTGGCAAAGCGATATTGTAATTACATCGTTTGTACAGTTTTTTGAAACCCTAATTGGGAACAGAAATAAGCTACTTAAAAAGTTTAGTCATTGTGCCAATGCAATTATAATACTTGATGAGGTTCAGACCCTTAGGCTAGACCAAATGCCATTAATTGGAGCATCCCTTTTCTTTTTGTCAAAATACCTGAATTCAAAGATTATCTTGATGACCGCAACAAAACCCAAAATCTTTGAACTGGCTCAAAGGGAAATACTTATGCGAGAAAACTATGATGTACAGCCCCTTGAATTGTTAGTATCACACAGTAAAGTATTTTCTCTTTTCAAAAGAACTGCAATAGTACCAAAGTTTGATATTGCTTTTGAAGCAGAGAACATTGAGATTGACTTCGTTTATAAAATTTTTGCTGAGCATTGGACTTCCAACAAATCTTGCCTTATTGTTTGCAATACCGTTAACAGATCCATAGCCATTTACAATGCCATTAATGATTTTTTGGAAGAAAATGGTTATGATAACCCTGTGGAATATCTCTCAACAAACATTATCCCAGCACATCGTTTTGAGAGGATAGAAAAAGTGCGCAATAGTATTGCAGAAGATAAGGCACCAATACTTATTTCAACACAGGTAGTTGAAGCCGGTGTTGATTTAGATTTTGATATGGGGTTTAGGGATTTAGGTCCTATTGACTCAATAATACAGGTTGCAGGACGAATCAATAGGAATAATAACCTAGAAAAGAGCCATTCCAAACTATATATCGTCGATTTTGGTGATGCTAAGAAGATTTATGGACAGGTAACCGCCTCCCAATCAAAAAAAGTTCTTCAATCAAAAGCAGAATTTCCAGAAGAAGAATATTTAGGATTAGTTGATAGATATTTCGATGATATTTCAGAAAGAAGTTCCTTTTCTAGATTCAACAAGATATTTGAATCTATGAAATGCCTCAGGTACGACTCAAATGATCCCGATATTGATATGCCTATTTCTAGTTTTAAAATTATTGAGGAAAGCAAATTAACAAAGGCAGTATTTGTGGAAACAGATGATTACGCTGTAAAACTAAGGCAATCCTATCTGGAGAAGATTCAGGGGATTATTCCAGAAGAGGAATTTGCCAAAGAATTCAAAAACAGATTTCAACAGCAAATAGTTGCAGTACCAAACTACCTAACACCCCATTTAGATGATATTAATGAATACGAAAACAAAATACTTGTTGTACCCCAAGAACTTTTAAACCAATACTATAGTATAGATACAGGTTTTATAAGAACCCAAACCAACAGCGTAACAATGCTTTAATTTACACCCTAAGGTTTTTTTTAAAACCCTTAGGGTGTAGCAAAATAGAAACTATGACCATCCACCTCACCACCATCCAATTCCCCGACATCGCCCTGCAAACCCGCGATGCCCATAAGCTGAGAGGCTACTTTGGGAATCTTTTCAAAGAGCATTCGCCCCTGCTGCACAACCACTACGAAACGGGTGAATTGCGCTATAAATATCCATTAGTTCAATATAAAGTACTTAATGGTGTGCCAACATTAGTAGCAATAAACGAGGGTGCGGAGCTGCTAACTCAACTGTTTTTGAAAATAAAGGAGCTACAAATTGATGGTGAGCACTATCCAATCTTCAGCAAGAACATCGAGAATAGGAGGGTGGAGGTCGGCTACTCGAAGCAGCTTCACGATTATGCCTTTGCGACCTACTGGATGGGGTTGAATCAGGAAAATCATAAGAAATATTTAAAATTATCTCCTGAAAATCAGGAGGCCTTTCTAAACAACATCCTAGTTGGTAATATACTGGCATTTTTCAAAGGGGTTGGACTATTCCTTTCACAGGATCAGCGCATAATGACCAAGGTAAGAGTAACCCAAAAGACCACCAAGTACAAGGACAAGGAGATGATAGCTTTTGATGGCAGTTTTGTGGCAAATGTTTTGTTGCCTAGTGGGATAGGATTGGGAAAAGGTGTGTCGAGGGGGTTTGGTACAATTTTTTTTAAACCCTAAGGGTTTCCGAAACCCTTAGGGTTTAAAAAAATATTGTATATTTATTCGTTTAATAACCCTAAAGGCATGGCTAATATTCGTATCCCCTTCTTTCCGGAAAAATTCTACCATGTTTATAACAAGGCGGTTGGGAATGAGTCGTTATTCTATGAGGATAAAAATTACTCCTATTTTCTGAGCAAGGTGGACCAGTACGTTTGTTGTATAGCTGATATTTACGCTTTCTGCTTGATGCCCAATCACTATCACCTTGCAGTATTTACAAAAAGCGATAGTGCGGTTAGGAAATGGTGGACAGAACAGGAGAATGAGAGAAAAAAGGATGCTGAAAAAGCAGGTGAAGATTACAAAAACAGAGAGTTTGATTACCAAAAGGTTGTAGCACACCAGTTTGGTACTGTGCAGAATTCCTACACCAAGTCGCTGAATAAAGTATATGAACGGAAGGGTGGTTTGTTTTCACAATCGGTTAACAGAAAGTTGATTAGTGAAAACAAGTATCTTCAACAAGCCATTAACTATATCCATCGAAATCCTGTACATCATGGGTTTTGTGATGATCCTGGCGAATGGACGTACTCATCGTATAACAGTTTCTTTAGTTCGAAACCAACTAGTGTGAAAAGGGATGATGGTTTACTAATTTTTAGGGGGAAGAATGAGTTTGTAGATTTCTCGAAGAAAACGGATGTGATGGGATATGCGGTTGAGATGGATCTATTCTATTAGTTAAACCCTAAGGGTTTTCGAAACCCTTAGGGTTTAAAAAACTACTACAATATGCAGCTATTCATCAACACCTACGGAACTTATATCCACGTTAAGGATGAGATGTTCGAGATTCGAGTTCCTGTTGAGGACTCGAAGGAGTATAAGAAGAACCATTTTGCCGCCAAAAAGGTATCTAGCATTGTGATTCCCAAGGGCGCGGCTATTAGCTCCGATGCAGTTATCCTAGCCCTAAAGTTTAACATCGATATTCTTTTTGTCGATTTCGATGGGCAACCACTTGGTAGAGTGTGGCATAGCAAGTTGGGCAGCACAACCCGTATCCGGAAGATGCAGCTTCAGGCAAGCACCTCGGAGGATGGTTTGAAATGGGTAAAAGCATGGGTCTCGGAAAAAATGCAGAACCAGCTCGATTTTATCAAGGACTTAAAAAAACATCGTGGCACAATATCCGATTATCTTGATGAGAAGATTGAAAGGATTGAGAACCTGGTAGTCTCTGTAGATCAGCTAACAGGAAATAGCGTATCGGATGTTGCCGAAACCCTGAGGGGTCTTGAGGGCACAGCGGGTAGGCTCTATTTCGAGACGCTCAGCTATGTGCTACCCGAGAGCTATAAATTCAATGGCAGAAGTTCCCGACCAGCAAAGGATATGTTCAACGCATTCCTTAACTATGCCTACGGAATTCTTTACGGAAAGGTAGAAAAGTGCCTGATCATTGCGGGTATCGATCCCTATTTAGGTTTTCTGCACCGCGACGACTACAACCAGCTTAGCATGGTTTACGATTTTATTGAACCCTATCGAATACACGCAGAGACGGTGGTATTCAGGCTTTTTTCGGCAAAGAAGGTTCGCAATTCCCACGTCGATGCAATAACCAATGGTTTTTCCCTTAACAAGGAAGGGAAGGAACTGCTGGTTACCAGCTTCACCAATTATTTTGAGGTTGACACGATAAGGTACAAGGGGCGTAACCAAACCCGTAGCAACGCCATGCAGATGGATGCACATTCGTTTGCTAACAGCTTAATATCAGACCCTAAGGGTTTTTGAAACCCTTAGGGTCTGAAAGAGAATTTCAAAAGGGTTTTTGAAACCCTTAGGGTCTAAAAGAGAATTTCAAAAGGGTTTTTGAAACCCTTAGGGTCTAAAATATGGAAAATGCCATGATTACCTGGGTGCTCTACGACATCAAGAAGGACAAAACCCGCAACCGAGTTGCCAAGGTCTGCAAGCAAGCAGGCCTGTACCGGGTGCAGTATTCGGTTTTCCTTGGGAAGCTCGATGCCAACGAGAAGGATACCCTTCACCTTCAGATTGAGGAGCTAATAGATATTGAGGAAGATTCGGTTTACATCTTTCCCATGAGTAAGAGCGAGTTACAGCAAACAAGCCTTTTGGGGCAAGCCTTCGACAAGAAATTGGTTACCGATAAGGTAAGAGCCCTATTTTTTTTTTTTTTTCTATGGGTTTTGGAAACTCTTAGGGTTTAATAAAAATGTATGTTTAGCCTAACGCCCTCACATATAATCGAGTATCTTTACTGCCCACGGTTCACCTACTTTGAGTACGTGCTGGCCATCCCACAGTACGAGGAGAAGCACTACAAGGTGATGAAGGGCAGGGAGATTCATTCTACTAAGTTGGAGCAGAATAAGGACTACCTCCGCAAAAGGATTGGGGTGAAGGAGAAGTACTTAGACCAGTACCTTACCAATACCTACCTCAGAGGAAGGATTGATGAGGTGCTGCTGCTCAACGATGGTTCTTTTGCCCCGTTGGACTACAAATTTACTTTCAACGATGATATCATTTACAGCACCTACAAAACCCAGCTAATCTGCTACGCAATTCTTATCGAAGAGAATTTTCAAGGGTTAGTAAATAGGGGCTACCTGGTTTACACTCGTAGCGCCAACAAGCTGGTGGAGGTTGAGGTGAAGGAGGAGGATAAAGTGCTAGTTAAAAATTGCGCCAATGAAATTTTTAGGATAATTGACAAAAATTCTTATCCTAAGGCAACGAAATTCAAGCAAAGATGCTTATCTTGCACCTATGCAAATCTGTGCGTTAAGTAGTTTTCCGTGAGGTATTTTATTCTTTGTTAACTCAAAATCGACTACATGTTACTGATAACTAGAAGGTAATGATTTCGAAATTTGTTAGAAAAACAACAGGAAAGTGGTTCTTTGACATGCTGAAAATGCAAATATTTGCGTTCCTAGAAATTTGTTATAAAATTAATAATCAAGAAAATGCATTGATATACGGATTCCAAAGCAACTTCCATCACAACAAGGATTGAAACTTCGAATGATTACGTAGTTTGTTACTATCCAACATTATTCCAAAGCAACTTCCATCACAACAAGGATTGAAACACTAACTAAAAATTATTTGCTATGGCTACAATTAAATTCCAAAGCAACTTCCATCACAACAAGGATTGAAACCGTTTGTCGGGCAACGTATAGCCGATATAGAGGGATATTCCAAAGCAACTTCCATCACAACAAGGATTGAAACTAATGTTTCTAAAAAAAAAAAAGAGGATAGGAAAGACATTCCAAAGCAACTTCCATCACAACAAGGATTGAAACGATGTTGTCTGCCAATCATCTCGGCAAGATGATGGAATTCCAAAGCAACTTCCATCACAACAAGGATTGAAACATACTGGCAGGGACTGAGAAAAATTCTATTGTACTATTCCAAAGCAACTTCCATCACAACAAGGATTGAAACATTCGATGCCATATCCTTGGCGTGTTAGAGGTGCTTATTCCAAAGCAACTTCCATCACAACAAGGATTGAAACTCGGGTTGGCTTTCATATATAGGGGGTCAATGCTGAGATTCCAAAGCAACTTCCATCACAACAAGGATTGAAACGCTCCTTATGGCTATCGGTGGCCTCATCAACCTTCTATTCCAAAGCAACTTCCATCACAACAAGGATTGAAACATTCCAAGAAATTCTTTGGAGTTCATAAGGTAGTACTGATTCCAAAGCAACTTCCATCACAACAAGG
>CAYZSD010000143.1:0-8765 GCA_964481075.1 uncultured Rikenellaceae bacterium
CATTGGAAAAAGAATTGATATGTGAAAATAAAAATGAAACAATAAGAAAAATAGTTCTTGGGTTGCAAGCCAAATACTTCATATTCATAATGTTAAGCATAACTCAAGTTATCAATTAAAAACAATTCCAATTCTTATCCCTAACAAGGGAACAACCCCAGAGTAACCATAGTCAAAAAGATGGTCATTGAATAGCAAGGGATTATCGGAGTTTGACTTAGTCCATGTATTTCTTATTCCCATTCCTGTATATAAATCGAGTACAAGGTTGCTCTCGGTCAGGAAAGCTAATCCGATAATAACATCAAAACCAAATTTATGTAGTTCGGTCTTCTTGCTCACTTTATCAATTAGCCCATCCTCTTCATAGTTGATTGCATGATAGTGGTAAACTGAGCCCCATGAAATGTAAACAGGATACTTTTCGATACCTTCTCCCGGAAAGTAACGGTGATAGACATGTAGTCCTAATCCTTTTAAATCCTTGACATTTTCATAGGGGAAGCTGTTCCGAACGAATACAATTGGTGCAATCTGAATCCAGTTGTTCTGGTTAATCTTTTTATCTACTTCTATCCTAAAACCATCAATAAATGCATACTGGGGGGAAATGCTTACAAACTGAGTAACATTCTCAGCTTTATTTGATAGCTTATCATCGCTTGTCTTTTCTTGAGCAACGCTTGCAAGAGATGAAAAAAAACAAAGTGCAACTAGTAACTGTTTCATACTTCTACTTCTGATTTGGAATTGTGATTTTACTAAGAAAGGTAATATTATCCCCATCGTAGTTGTATTGATAGAAACCATCTTCGCAAACTACGTATAACCTTCCATCAATGGGAACAACATCAATGGCTTGAATATCAAATATTTGAATTAGTTCGATTTCATAACCATTGGTAACGTTAAATACTTTAAGCACATCATCACAAATAAATAGTTTATCGCCTTCAATACCCAATCCCTTTGGGTTTACCATATTGTAGCTTGCTACTTCCTCAGGAGAGTTCAACTTTGTTATATCGAATATCAAAAGGCGATTTATTCCAAAAGAGGGGTCGTTTGGGCTTGTTCGAAGAGTAACATAGGCATAATTGCCTTGAACCACAACTGGGTCGTAGCTTACAAAGTGGGGTGTGTAGCTAATTTTTTTTGGGTTCTGTGGATTTGTCAGTTCATAAATATACATGCCATCACGAGAGCCAATAAAAAGGTGATTACCTGAAGGGAAGATGGTTTCAATGCCAAACCCCAAATACTGCTCCTGAATGTAACTTATGTTGGAAGGTTGGGATATATTAAACGTCCGAAGGTTTGCATTATCAACAGTATAAAGGTAATCCCCTTTAATTGTGAACCTTGCCATCGATCCTCCAGTACCTGGGTCGGTTCCTCCATCGCTACTTTTATCGCAAGAAACGATAAAGAGCATGAATAAAATAGTAATAATCAAGCATAATCTTTTCATGTCATTCTATTTTGATGTTTACTTCTTAACCCAAGCAACAATTACTGTATTTAACGGACGGTTGTATTCCGAGTAGGCACTAGGAATCCAATCCAAATCGGGAGGCGTATGCTCAGGGAAAACCTTTGGTACCCTATTGATTACCTCAATTTGAGGGAGGTTTGAGATATTTATTGCCACCAGGTCAATGGCATTGTCAGCATATAGAATGTTGTCCTTCACGGCAACATCTACTGCACCAGGAATATGAAGGAAACAAAACACTTGAGGATTTTCAGCGTTCTGATTATCAATTACATGAATACCCTTATAGGTATCCACAATAAAGATGTAGTTACCATAGATATAAATCTTTCCTGGGTTTTCAAATGCTTTTGCGTCCTGAGAGAATACGCTTGCAGGAAGGTCAAAAATATTCATCAGGATTGGGGTGTACATCGTCATATCCGTATCGTCAGGCTCGTAGCTGAAGCTTGCGAAAAGTGGAATTGTAACGACAATAAAAAGCAAACGTAAAATTTTCATAGGTTGAAGTTTTATAGTTTAAATCGTAATCATATTATTTTCAACTCATAATTCGAGAATATGCCATGAATATACGATTCGTGTTTTTGTTTGTACGGGAATAGATTGAATTATCTTAGTGGCTACAACCCTCCCTTTTTTATTAACCACCTCTATTTGATAGGTTTCCTTTACATCAAGGAACTTTTCAGCAAGAGTTACAGAATCAACGTCGAGATGCGATTTGGGTAAAACCTCCACACCATGAAGCCTCCTTAACGAAGCCCAAAGGCTTGGTTGTGGGAGTAGGTTAACGTATATTCTCCTCTTCGTTTCGTTTGCTATTCGGAAAACGGTGATGTAAGGAACTGCACATTTCATCACCTCTTGGGTTGGAACTACATGCTCAACAGTTGGTTGTTGCTCATTTTCAGGTTTGAGAGTATGAATTATATAACTTGGAGGGGTCATTGGGTAGCTTAGGTCTGTATATCGTGTCTGCTCTCCAACGTCATTGTACTCATGGATATACCTATAGAATTGAATTCCAGCATCTGGTGCCGAACTATACTCAGCCTTCTTTACTTGTCCATTTGGATGGTAGGAAAGGGATATTGAAGCATGTCCGGCAAAACGCCTGAGAGAATAGCTAAATAACTCGCTTCCCAATGAGTTGAAGGCTTTAATAAACCCCCATCTTTCATTATGATCCCACATTTGAATGGTAGATACCTGCCCATTCTGATGACGGCAAGTTGTAACAGTGCTATCAACCTTCTCAACTGTTTTACAGTTAAGCTGTCCGCTTGCTGGTGAAATAAAAAAAGGGATGAAAACTATATGCAATAAAGCAACAATATGTTTATTAAAATACTTGGTTTGTGAAAAGAATGAATTCATGTTCAAACAAAAATATTTTTTGATAATATGTTATATGACAAATTATTAGCTATAATACAAGGTAGTAAACTTAAAAGAATAAGAATTCTACCACAAAACTTCAACAAAAACTATACCAGTTAAGGTTTTAAAGTAATGACGCTTTGAATGAATTGAAAAATAAATAGCTTTGCAGAAAAAAAATAGATGGAAACCAGCACAACCATAGCAGCGATAGCAACCCCGGCAGGTGTTGGCGCCATTGCGGTAGTCAGGCTTAGTGGAAAGGATGCTTTTAGAATAACAGAAAACCTTTTTAAACCCTCAAAAAGAGGATTAATTCTTTCTGAGCAACCGGGTTATACAATTCATTATGGCAGTGTTTATGATGGCAGTCGTGCAATTGACCATGTATTAGTTAGCATTTTCAGAGCTCCCCATTCATATACGGGCGAAGATGTTGTCGAGATTTCGTGTCATGGTTCGGTACTAATTCAGCAGCAGCTTCTTGAGCTCCTCGTATCGCAAGGTGCAACTCTGGCTCACCCTGGGGAATTTACCTTAAGGGCATTTTTAAATGGGAAGATTGATCTTTCTCAGGCCGAAGCGGTAGCCGACCTCATAGCCACAAGTAGCGAAGCAGCGCGAAGGGTGGCTTTAGAGCAAATTCGTGGAGGCTTCTCAACTCATTTACATTCTCTACGTGAGCAACTTGTGAATTTTATCTCACTTATCGAGCTTGAGCTCGATTTTAGCGAGGAGGATGTTGAATTTGCCGACCGTTCAAAGCTTTTATCGTTAGTAAATAGCATAAAAAACCATACAAAGCAGCTTTTAGATTCTTTTCAGCTGGGTAACGTGATAAAGAATGGGATACCGGTTACCATTGCAGGAAAGCCTAATGTTGGCAAATCGACGCTGCTTAATCGACTGCTCAACGAGGAAAAGGCTATAGTGTCGGAGATAGCTGGCACCACCCGCGATAGCATTGAGGATACCATTCAAATTGGTGGGATGCTCTACCGATTTATCGACACGGCTGGTTTGCGTCACACTACCGATAGCATTGAGAACCTGGGCATTGAAAGGGCCTACGTAAAGATTTCGCAAGCACTGATAGTGATTCTGTTGGTAGATTTGCGCGAAAGCGCAGAGGGTATCATTGAGGAGATTAGCCAATTCAATTCAAAGCTTAAGGAAAATCAGAAATTGCTTATTCTTCTAAATAAAGTTGATCTAGTTGATGCCGAGCATTTAGATGAAGTTCGAACAGGGATTGCTAGCAAATTCTCTTCGGTAAAAACCATAGAGCTATCGGCAAAACACAGAATAAACCTAGAAAAACTAACCAGCGAGCTGGTTTCGTTGACCCTTGCCAATGCCCCTGAGGGTGAAGATACCATTATCACCAACGCACGGCATTACGAGTCGTTGCTGAAGGCCCACGAGAACCTTGTTCGGGTCGTTGATGGGTTAGAGAATAACCTTTCGGGCGATCTGCTAGCCCTGGACATAAGACAAGTGCTCCACTATATTGGTGAAATAACAGGTGAAGTAACTACAGATGAGGTACTTGGTAATATTTTCTCGAAGTTTTGTATCGGAAAGTAACTACTAAAGCAATTAGAAATCATCAACTACTGTTTGCCACATAGCTTAGCACATCTTTTAAGTGTTCCTGCTGCTTTCGAGTGCCGTATTTAGCAAAATCAAATTGTATTGGATTTCGGAAATATTTTACCGTAATACTATTGGATTTAGGATGATGAATATCAAAAATACTATTGGATTATGGATGTTTTTGAGTAAATCTGCTTGTTAACTAGACGTTTAGTCAAAATATCAGAGATAATACCTCCAAAACGTTGGTATGTTCACCAAAGAACATAGGAATGTACGTTTACATTGAAAAAGACGAACTGAAGAAGATCATTAAGGAACTCAAAAAGCAAGGCAAAGAAACCGTACTTTTCATAAAAAACGAAAACAAACGTCAACTTTACAAGCACTTAAAGAAAATCCAACTCCCTACAAGTACACCATGTGCTCCTGATCGGTAATCTTTTCGCAGTAGTGGCACTTAAGGGAAACGTTTTTCTTGTCAACTACCGTAAAATTTGTTTTTACGCTCTCGAAATTGGTGATACACTTGGGATTCACACATTTCACAATGCCAACAATGCTGTCGGGTACCTCAACAACCTGCTTCTCAACCACGGCATAATCCTTAATGATATTAAGCTTTGCAAGTGGAGCAGCCAAAGCAATCCTATTTATCTCATCCTTTTCAAAAAGCTTGTCGGCAATCTTGATAATGGCTTTTTTCCCAAATCTATGGCTTTCCATGTTGGTGCCGAAAGTGATTAGGTTGTCGAACTTATCAAGGCCTAGAATGGTGATAACCTTGAATAGGTTCTGGGCTGGGATATGGTCAATCACAGTGCCATTCTCAATTGCGCTTACGCTCAGGTGTTTTTTATCTTTCATAGCTATTTTCTGTTTTAGTAATTTGCATAAAGGGTTTGATTATTGCAGGTCGAGTATTAACGACATGATTGCCATACGGGTATAAACTCCATTCATTGCCTGTGGGAAGTAGTATGCCTTTGGGTTCTCATCCACATCAGTATGAATTTCGTTTACACGAGGTAGTGGGTGTAATACCCGCATATTAGGCTTGGTGTTCTTGAGCATCTTATTCCTTAGCACGTAAACATTCTTAACCTTCTCGTACTCAAGGGGGTCGGAGAAACGCTCCTTTTGTACCCTGGTCATGTAGATTATATCAGCTTTTTCGAGGTTCTCGTTCAGGTCAGTTTGCTCGGTATAGCTTAAGCCTAAGCTATTTAGATGTAGCTTGTATTCTGAAGGCATTTGGAGTTCCTTTGGAGCGACAAAGGTGAAGGTTGCCCCAAACTGGCTCATGGCAATAAGTAGGGAATGAACTGTTCTTCCGTATTTCAGATCGCCCACAAGGAATATGTTAAGGTTTTCAAGTTTCCCTTGGGTTTTACGGATTGAGTAGAGGTCGAGAAGGGTTTGGGTTGGATGCTGATTAGCTCCATCGCCCGCATTGATGATGGGCACTGGCGAAACCTCGCTCGCATATCGAGCACTACCCTCCACCGGATGTCTCATCACGATTAGGTCGGAGTAATTGGCCACCGTTAAAATAGTGTCCTTCAGGCTCTCCCCCTTCGATACTGATGTATTAGATGCCTCTGAGAAACCTATCACCCTTCCTCCTAAACGGCTCACAGCACTCTCGAAGCTAAGGCGTGTTCGGGTTGAGGGCTCAAAGAAAAGTGTGGCAACCACTTTCCTACTCATAATGTTTTGGATGGGATTCTTCTCAAAATCTTCGGCAAGGTCCAAGATCCGGATTATCTCCTGATTGCTTAGATCGTTGATTGCTACTAAACTTCTGTTCTTCATTTTCAATTGGTTTAGGTTTGTTTATCGAACTTATAAAAATATTTGGTCTTTATTCTGTTCTAACGTAATCTACTGTTGACGACTCTATCTTTCCAAACTTTTCTAAAAAATGTGATGATTTTGCCTGCTGAACACCCAATAGCATCTCGCAGTTCATATCAAATTGCTGGTTCAAAATGTCCAACTCCTCATCTTTCACAAGTTTCATTATATCGTTCATAACAAGGTAAGGAAACTTTACCAAAAAAACATCTTTTACCTTTTTGGTAATGACTACGGCATTATCTAGTGCATCGGAAGCGGATGTTTTATAGGCGTTTATAAGCCCCGACACCCCAAGTTTAGTGCCACCAAAATACCTGATTACAACAACCAGTGTATTCGTGAGGCTTCTGCTAACTATTTGGCCATGAATCGGTTTTCCGGCTGTACTCGAAGGCTCTCCATCATCGTTTGCCCTCCATATTTCTCCCTTGAAACCAAGAACATAGGCGTAGCAATGGTGACGTGCATCGTAGTATTCTTTCTTAAGATTTGCTAGAATATCCTTCACCTCTTCCTCCGAAGAAACGGGATAGGCCAGAGCAATGAACCTACTGCCCTTCTCCTTGAATAGGCCTTGGGCTTTACCTTCAATGGTCATGTATGTATCAGTCAATTCCTGCATATCCACTTACTGAAAGAAGAATAATTGCAACGACCGAAAGTGCTATACCCACCCAGTTTGTTCTGGTGGGGCGTTCGCTAAACAAGAAAAGTCCCACAAGAACACTTAGAGCAACTATGCCAATGTTGTTAATTCCGAATACAACCGAGCCCATTGCTTGAAGACCCGTAGTTGTGTCGGTATGATTCAACGCAAGAATTAGGAAATACATGGAACCAAAATTCACCAAGCCAAGCAATGCTCCTAATAACCATGCCTTTGGACTAATCAATCCTTTCATTGCTTCCTTGTTGAAAGGAAGAACTGCCAGACCACTTGCCAAGGCAAATGCAAAAACGGTGAAAGAAAAAACAGGGGTAAGCTCGTTTGATATATACTTTGCTTGCGCATATTTAACAAAAGAATCAACTATGCCCATCCCAACAAAAAGGACTAAAGGAAGAAAGACGACCCTCCAATCAACCTCACGCCTATTTACCCTGTAAATGGTAAGAATAACGGAAAATATGGCAAGGAGAATTCCAATGGCTTTTAGTAAGGTTAACCTATCGGAAGCATCGTAGAACAAGGAAAAAGCTATTGGGAAGACAACCGACATCTTTACGGCAACTGTTGTTATGGTTACCCCTGCCTTCATGGTACTTGTCCCTATTAAGTAGAACATTACTATGAAGAGAACCCCAATCAAAGGGGCAATTGGAAACCATTTTTCTGAAGCAATGGAAAGCGAAAAGGGATTACTTTCGCACAAAAAAAAACCTGCTAAGCAGGCTACCAAATAATTAACTATAATGGGTGAGAAGGAATGAACTTTATAGCGACCGACAAGCTTAAAAACGATATAAATTGAGGTGGAAGATAGGATGCTAAGTAGTAATGGTATCATTCCTGAAAGTTTGAGCAAAATTAGTATAAAAAAACTATGTTTTCAAAAAATAAAAATCGATAATTTTCTTCGGATGCTACTAAAAATATTAAAAACCAGTTAGATAAGCGATATAAAAAATAATGAACAACTTGTTAATTTATATTGACCCTAAAGGTCGTAAGAGTCAGGGGTTGGGATATATGCATAGTTTCACAAGTTTTCAAATTAAAATTGCTGAACGGGAATATACACTCCTCAATATACAGTTCCCCAAAAGGGCAATTTCTCCTATGTTTTTTTAACTTTTTGACGAAAAAAATGAAAACATTTTTTAATATGCAGAATATGTAATAGATACGATTTTGATGAAATTGATGCTGGTGTACGATTTCGGACGGTTTTAGTGGGTTTTGAATACTTATTTTTTGCAGAAATTAGCGAATAATTATTTTTCCAGTTCTTTCCACCGTGTTTTTTATCATCTCAAATCCCCCAAACCACCAGGGTTCACCATTGGGGTCGGGGTTGCAGTTGATAAGTTGAGCATTTAAATTCACGGTTAAGCATACTGTTAACCAAATAATTAGAAATAAATTTAGTTTCTTCATATTTTAAAAGACTTAGTAAATTAATAGTTAAAAAAACAAGCACTAATAAACTTAAATTTTTATCACAGGCTTTGTAATCCAGCTTCCACTGAAACCAACACGAATAAGGTATAGCCCTGATTTTAAAGGAGAAAGGTTAATTGAATGCAAGTTTTGCCCTATGAACTGATGTTTAACCACCAGATTGCCCAATGAATCATAGACCATAACTGTAATTGGCGTTAAACCATTTGGATTGCTAGGTAGTGCGATGCTTACACTTTCCGTAAAAGGGTTTGGGTAGATTTCAACCTTCAAGTCATCAGAATGAGGAATTAAGCTACTTGTAAATAA
>CAYZSD010000144.1:0-8736 GCA_964481075.1 uncultured Rikenellaceae bacterium
TTTCAGTTCGTTAGTTGGACTTACAACTCTGAAGTTGTTAGCAATGATGCTTATTTTGTTTTTTATATGCCCGATGAAGATGTTCTTTTAGTTGCCAATTTTGAATTATTTGAAGAAATCCCCCTGTGTGAAGCACTTGATAACTGCGACCTCAGCTTTTATACGGATGGGTCAGCGAGTTGGTACGGGCAATCGACTTATTCACACGATGGTATTGACGCGGCGCGTAGTGGTTCTATAACCCACAACCAAGAAACTTGGATGCAGACAACCATAGAAGGGCCAGGAGAGTTAAGTTTTTGGTGGTCTGTATCATCGGAACAAGACTACGATTTTTTAAGGTTTTTCATTAACAACGTAGAGCAGATCAGTATTTCGGGTTCAGTCGATTGGCATCAGAAGTTCTACTCATTGGGTGAGGGAACATATACTTTAAAATGGACTTACAGCAAGGATATTTCTGTAAATAGCGGTATGGATTGTGGTCTAGTGGATCAAGTAGTTTTCTCAACAGGTTCAACCACTGCTCCAACTGTTGTTACTTCTCCTGTTACTTCGATTACTCAATACACTGCAACTTCGGGTGGCGAGGTTACCTCCGATGGGGGTGCAGCAGTTACGGCACGGGGAGTGGTTTGGAGCACATCACCAAACCCAACCATTACAGCAAATCAAGGAATTACTAGTAATGGAACTGGAACAGGAAGTTTTACCAGCTCACTAACAGGTTTAACACCCCAAACCACTTATTATGTTAGAGCTTATGCTACCAATAGCGTGGGAACTGCTTATGGTAATCAGTTGATTTTTAACACGCTTAGTATAGGTGCTTATACCGTTAGTTTTAATGTGGTGAATCAGAGCGACCAACCGGTTTCTGATGCCATGATTTCAATCCTTCCTTCAGCAAAAGTATTAAATATTCCAGTTTCACAGGAAAATGTTGGTTGCCCCGAGTTGGTTAACGAAACCGATGCAACACTAATGGCTATCAGTAGCGAAAGAACTGTTGCTTTCGAAGGAAAGGATGAGTGGATACACTGGGATAGTGGAGTTAATACCGATGCAATTGGGACGAATGGAGTAGCTAACTTCCACATAGCCAGTCGTTGGTATCCAGCAGATCTTACTAATTACAATGGTATGCAAATCACAAAGGTCAGTTTCTTCCCCAACTACGCAAACTGTGTTTACACAGTTAAGGTTTGGGTTGGAGCAAATGCTGTCGAGGTTTACTCGCAGGTTGCCACAAACGTTACCATTGAGGAGTGGAATATCGTAGAGCTTGCTGTACCCGTTGAAATTAATGGTGCCGATCAGCTTTGGTTTGGTGTTAATGTTAACACACAAGGCGGATACCCTGCTGGTTGCGATGATGGACCACAGGTTGCAGGAAAAGGCAACATGATATACTGGAACAACACCTGGCAAGAACTTACCGTCCTCAACTCATCCCTAACTTACAACTGGAATATCCAAGCTTACGTTGAAGAGGGGATCAGTGAACCTATCATTCTTTACACCGATTCCAACGGGCAGGCATCCTTCAGTGCAAACAATGGTAGCTACAACTATACGGTTGAAAAGGTTGGCTACAACACCTATGCTGGTAGTTTCACGGTTTCCAACTCAAATTTAAATGTCAACGTAACCCTTGAGGGTGAGTCATCTTTACCATCGGTAGCTACAAGTGCTGCAACCTCAATTACCCATAATACAGCAATCTCTGGTGGAAATGTTACCTCCGATGGCGGAGCAACCGTTACGGCACGGGGAGTGGTGTGGAGCACATCAACAAACCCAACCATAGCAGTGAACAATGGAATTACTTCTGATGGCACAGGAGCAGGAAGTTTCACAAGTTCACTAACAGGTCTAACACCCCAAACCACTTATTATGTAAGGGCTTATGCTACAAATAACGTGGGAACTGCTTATGGAAATGAGCTATCATTTACAACTTTGTCGGAAACTGCAACACCCACTGTTACAACAACTAGCGTCTCAAATATTTCTCAAACCTCAGCAACTGGAGGTGGAAATGTTACGTCTCAGGGAGGGTCAGCAGTTATTGCCCGTGGAATTGTTTGGAGTTCTTCTCAAACTCCCACCTTAGACGACAATTTGGGGAGCACTAACAACGGAAGTGGTACTGGGTCATACACAAGTAACCTTGTAGGTCTAACGGCTAACACTGTTTATTACGTTAGGGCTTACGCTACAAATGGTAATGGTACAGCTTATGGCAATCAGGTTTCATTTACCACGTCACCAAATATTGTTTTGCCAACAGTTTACACAATAAGCATTTCAAACGTTACCCAAACAACGGCCACGGGTGGTGGTAATATCACTTCCGATGGAGGTTCATCGGTTTATGCCCGAGGTGTGGTATGGAGTACTAATCAAAATCCAACCCTTGAAACCAATTTAGGTAGCACAAATAATGGTGCTGGTACGGGTAGCTATACATGTAGCTTAACAGGCTTAACACCCCAAACCACATACTATGTAAGGGCTTATGCTACAAATAGTTTGGGTACTTCTTATGGAGCACAAGAGGTATTTACTACTCTTGCATCAATCTTAACCCCAACCGTTACAACAAATACAATTTCTAACATTACCCAAACCACTGCAACCTCTGGAGGTAGCATAACCGCCGATGGGGGTGCCCCAATTACTTCACGTGGTGTCTTCTGGAGTACATTACAGAACCCCACTCTCGAAAGTAATCTTGGTGGTACTACCGATGGGACTGGTATGGGGACTTACGTGAGTAATATTGCAGGGCTTACTCCTCAAACAACTTACTATGTCAGGGCTTATGCTATCAACAGTGCTGGAATTTCATACGGAAATCAGGAAGTTTTCACGACGCTTGCAACAGATATTCCTGAAAACTCGTTAAGCGAACTGGAGGTTTTTCCAAATCCTTTCACCAATTCAATTACTTTATCTAATACCGAAAGGGTAAGTCGAGTTGCAATAGTAAATCTTCTGGGTCAAAGCATTATTGAAATCAGCCTTTCCTCTCAAACATCGAAAGTTATTGATACAAAGAACTTTTCAAAAGGGGTGTATGTGCTAAGAATTTATGGAAGTAATGACGAAAAAGTGGAGATTCGGATGGTGAAAAACTAGTATAGGGCAATTAGAGATTCTCAGTATATCGATAACCTTAAGCTAAGGAAATAATACTTGCATTCTACAATTCCTGCAGTCAAACCTCAGGGGGTAAGACCTTTTATTATCCTTAAGAAATAGTTTTATTCCCTTCAGCTTCGATACCTTTCCATTGCAGTAACCGAGTTCATGCAGAATGCAGTAGCGGGTTTCCATTATCTGCTTTTCATTTAAATCAGATTGTAATTCAAAGGCTTTTTCTATTCTTTCAACACCGTGCCTTCTGTAGAATTGTTCGGCTAATCTATTGGAAACATTTGCATTAAAGGAAATATCTTTTTGTGGAAATGGTGTCGAGTTGGGCGTGATTTCGGCTAAAGTCTTTGGGTGCAAGCGTAGCCTATTCTGCACATGCCTCTCGATTAGTTCACGACGCCAACCATTTATCTGGGAGATTGAAAAGAAAGGGGGATCAATCCCTATTAGATGCACATCCACCTTTTCTACCCGAAAAGGAGTACCTCCGGTTTTGGCAAGCTGCTTTTTTAGATTTTCAAGAGCAGATGCTGGATTTTTAGCCGTCTCAAACTTGTAATCTGCTTCAATAGCGGTCTCAATGCCATCGGCATCAACGATGGAAATAGCTGCTTTACTGCTTCCAGCTGTTACAATAATCTTCGCTTTGATTTGTCTTAAAATGGATTGATTTTCAAGAAGGTTGATAAAGTTATGGTCGTAATTTCTAAAAATCTCTGTTTCTGCATAGATTCCATTCATGGCTAAGGGGTAAACCCTGTTTGATTCAACCCTGTTGACACGTAGCCCAACTAGTTGCTCCTTCTTGTCGAAGAAGCAAAGCCCATCGCCATTGGAAATGGCTTCGGTGGAATCGACTGAGAACCAATCTTCGGCAACATTTACAACTCGTCCAATTCGTTTTCCCACGGATTTTTGTGTATCCATCCCCGATAGCCCCTTCTGCCGCCCAGTGGCAAAGTATGTGGTATAACCCCGCGAGAAGGTGCGCTCAGGGTCTGGCTCAAAACCGATTGCCGATTCCCCCGTCGAGGCTTTTTTTAGGTTTGGGTACTTTGTAAGTATTTGGTCAATAATCATACGGTAATGCGAGGTGATATTCTTCACGTAGTTGATGTCCTTCAGTCGTCCTTCCACCTTAAACGAGGATACCCCAGCATCGATAAGCTGCTCAATATACTCGCTCATGTTCAGGTCGCGTAGCGATAGCAGATGCTTGCTTTTGGCAAGTGTGTTCCCTTTTTCGTCAATCAGGTCGTATGACGAACGGCATGGCTGGGCGCACTCGCCCCGGTTGGCACTTCTACCAGTGATGGCATGGCTAATGTAACACTGTCCGCTGAAACATACGCAAAGGGCACCATGAATAAAAGCTTCAAGCTCTATGTTTGTTACCTTTCTAATGTCCCTGATTTCTGGGAATGAAAGTTCCCTTGCAAGGATAACCCTTTTAAAACCAACATCTTCAAGGAACTTTATTCTCTCTACATCAACATTGTTCACTTGTGTACTAGCATGAAGAGGGATGGGTGGTAGGTTCATTTCCAGAATACCCATATCCTGAATGATAATGGCATCGGCACCCATTTGGTGAAAGGTATGAATAAGGTGCTCCACGTCTTTCAACTCATTATTGTATAGTATAGTGTTAAGAGTGATGTAAACCTTTGAATGATAGATGTGTGCGTAATGTATCAGCTTTTCGATATCGGATAGTGGGTTACCCGCAGCTTCACGGGCACCATACCGAGAATAACCTATATACAAAGCATCGGCACCATGATTGATGGCAGCAATTCCAGTTTCATGGTTTTTTGCAGGACAAAGAAGTTCAATCATTAAGAGACTGTTTAAATTTTTGAATTTTTAGATTTCTCACTTCGTTCGAAATGACAAAGAATATTTTTTTGATGTTGGGGGTGGGCGGAAGAAGCGGGCGGTATCGCCCGCTTCTTCCGCCCACCCCCAACCAATACTTCAAACAAACAACGTCATTTCGAACGAAGTGAGAAATCTTTTTTTGATACAAATTAACTTGAAATAATTTTAAAATAAAATTTAAACAGTTTCTAATTATACGAGCTTAAATATCGGTGAAAATACGTATAAAAATGATTCTCTTTATTTGTAAATTTGAGTAAACAAAATTTTCATTTCTTCATCTTCTCTTCAACAAATAGAGAGAGATTCTTTACTTGTTGTGTTAGGAGTAAAAGTACTAATTTGTTTTGGCGAAAAGAAAAAATGGTCAGAGCAATGCAATCTAAGTGAAAAGACGTATTTTTCAAAATCAAATCTCAATAAACATGACGATGAAGAATCAAAAGGATAGAGACAAGGAACTACGTAAGAGGATTGAGGAGATTCTAAAGGAACGGATAATTGATGAAAAATTCTTAAGTAGTAAAAGCTTTGATGAGATAATCGAAGAGATAAGCATATACCATCAGGAACTTGAGTTTCAGAATTGTGAGCTACTTAGGGTGAGGGATGAACTAGAACAATCGAAGCAGCATTACGCTTCCCTTTTCAACGATGCTCCCATTGGATATGTACTTTTTGATTTAAATACAATAATTTCGGTGGCTAATAATTCATTTGCAAGCATGGTAGGAATAGCCAAGGGAGATATTAAAGGCTGTAAGCTTACAGATTACGTTGATCCTTCATGCCAGAATGAATTCTATTTTCACCTTCAAAACCTCAAGAAAACAGAAAAAACTCAAAGAGTTCAGGTTTCGTTAAGGGTGAATGGTGTGAGCGTTCCGGTTGTAGTTGAAAGTAATATCCTTCGAACTGACGGGAATATTGCTATTCGTAGTGCATTCACCGATATTACTCATGAGAAAAGCCTTCAGCATGAGCTTTCAGAAAGAGTAAAAGAGTTAAACTGTTTGCTTGAGGTTTCAAGAATAACATCGAAAAACAACATTCCTCTTGATGAGATATTGCAGCAGATAGCTCACGCAATACCGCCAGGTTTTCAGTATCCCGATAGCACAGGTATCGTTATTACCGTTGATGGCAAACAATATAAATCGGGAAATTCCGAAAATTATACCGATAACCTAAGCATTCCCATTGTTTTTGAGAAGAAAATGATTGGCAAGCTGCATGTTTTTTGCGATATCAACCCAAAAGAAAACGTGAGAGGCATACTGAAGGAAGAAGAGGCTTTGTTGATTGCAATTGCGAAGCAAATAGGACAGGTAATTGAAGCCAAAAATGCTGCCAGTGAGATTGAGAAAAAGGAGAAGTACTACAGGACTTTGCTGCATGGATTGCATGAGGATATAATGGTAATTGACAAAAATTATATCATAGTTGATGTAAATAGTAGCTTTCTAAAATCGAGTGGTTATACAAAGGAGCAAGTGGTTGGAAAAACATGCTTCGAGATTTCACATGGATTCAATGAACCTTGTTTCAAAAATGGAGAATCGTGTAAGCTAAAAGAAGTTTTTAAAACCGGTGAAGCGAAGGTTTGCCAGCACGAACATATTCATTCCGATGGTTCAAAGGTTCATATCGATTTAATTCTATCGCCAATAAAGGATGATAGCGATAGTACAACTCATGTAGTTGAAGCCGCCCGGGATATTACACAGCTAATCGAATCGAAACGTATTGTTCAGGAGAGTGAGGAGAAGTACCGTTTACTCATCACTCAAATGCATCAGGGCATGGCACTACATGAGGTGGTGAAGGATGAAGAAGGGAGTGTGATTGACTATCGTTTTTTAGAGGTAAATGAAAGTTTCTTAAAACATACTGGGTTAACAAGAGACATAATAGGTAAAACGGTACTTGACGTATTACCAAATACTGAATCTTTTTGGATTGAACGTTTTGGGAGGGTTGCAACAACCGGTGAACCTGACCATTTTGAGAACTTCTCACGTGTACTTGGAAAGCATTTCTATGTTGATGCCTACTCACCACGCCCAAACCAGTTTGCTGTAGTAGTAACAGATATTACCGAAAGAAAAAATATTGAGAGTAAACTAGTTGAGAACGAAGAAAGATATAGGAATCTGTTTGAGAATAACCATGCCGTTATGATGGTTATTAATCCAAAAACTGGAGTAATTGTTGACGCTAATCCTGCTGCTGTCGATTTCTATGGTTGGTCGAAGGATGAGCTGAAGAGCATGAATATTAGCACTATAAACACCCTCTCCGACGATGAAGTGATTGCAGAAATGAAACTTGCAGAATCGCAGAATCGGAAGCATTTTGTTTTTAGGCATAACACAAAAGCAGGAATTATTAAGGATGTGGAGGTCTTTAGCGGACCAGTTGAAATTCAGGGTCAAAAACTACTATACTCTTTCATTCACGACATTACCGAGAAAACAAAGGCTGAGCTAGCCCTGAAGAAAAGTGAAGAGAAATACCGACGGCTTGCCGAAAACACCAGAACTATTTTCTGGGAGTTCAACATGAAGGAGAATAGATGGACCTATATTTCACCCCAGGTTGAGACTTTTTTGGGTTATGCTCCCGAAGAATGGGTCGATTTTGCCTTTTGGGCAAATTGTATTCATCCTGAGGATCGTGACCGTATTCTTCGTACCTGCGATGAGGCCTCTATTCGTGGCGAGGATCACACCCTGGAGTATCGTTTCAGGAAATCGAAGGGTCAGTATTGCTGGATTAGAGAGGAGGTTAAGGTAGAAATGTATGAAGGCAAACCATACTTCCTCAGAGGTACCATGATGGATATCACCTCTCGTAGAAAAGTTGAGGACGCTTTACGCGAAAGTGAATCGAACTTAAAAGAAGCACAACACATTGCAAAACTTGGAAGGTGGGAACTAAACATTGAAAGCGGGGAGTTGATGTGGTCCGATACCATATTCGAAATATTTGAGATTAACCCCAAAGAGTTTGGAGCTAGCTATCAGGCTTTTCTCAATGCAATTCATCCAGAAGACAGAGAAAGGGTAAACAACGCATACCTCGACTCTTTGCAAAACCTTCAACCATACGAAATTGAGCATCGGCTGCAAATGAACGATGGGCGAGTAAAGTGGCTTATTGAACTTTGCAGTACCGATTATGATAAGAATGGAAAGCCTTACCGCTCTGTAGGTATTGTACAAGAAATAACCGAGCGTAAGCTGGCAGAGATTGCCCTAAAGAATAGTGAGCAAAAGTTTCAAACTCTGTTCAAAAATCTGAAGGTAGGTGTCGCTTTGATTAGCCCCGACATGAAGGTGCTTGAGGCAAATCCACAGATACTCGAATGGTTTCCTGTTAGTTCAGACCAGGAGACACCTTTTTGCTACTGCACCTTCACATTCGAACCACGAATGTCGCCATGCGAGGGATGTCCCGTAGTATTAACTTTTTCTGATGGCTTAGTTCATGAGTATGAGAAAGTAACCTCTACACCTACAGGACTAATGTACTTTAGGGTAGTGTCAACACCTATTTTCGATGATTCAGGAAAGGTTGTCGCTGCTTCCCGCAGCCCAGGAGCACATCCTCAGGCAGGAGGATGGCAAGAACCGATTGCTCAGGGCGGTCACAGAGCTCTCGCAAGCGTTTGCCCTTGCCGTGCCTCATGAA
>CAYZSD010000145.1:0-8603 GCA_964481075.1 uncultured Rikenellaceae bacterium
GTGGGGTACGCAAATTCGTATTGATAAAGAGTAGATAAAAACTGCACGTGCCACAACAAACAGGCGGTCCGCATGAAGGATTTATTTACATCTTTGTTTGTTATTTGCTTGACCCTGTTGTTGATAGATTGCTCTGAAAAATCTGTTCTAATAGCGAACTTGAAAGGCAACGAGCTTAAAGGAGTTCTTTTGGCAACCATTTGATTAGCAATTGCTGTAAACATCGAAGAATAGAGTTGGACAAGTTACTATGTTTAAAAGATTCAATTGAGAGATTATTACATTTTACTTGCAACGCTAGTTACTAAGAATTACAGAGATACAGTGATAAATCGTGAGCCCTTCACTCTTTGCCAATAAAAATACTGTAATCATCTATCAAGGAGAAGTAGAGAGTTTAGGAAAACCTAAAGCTGCTTGCAACTTCATGATCTTAACTAAGGTATAGCATAATTATACAAAAGAATATTTTCTGAACCGCTTTGCTGCATAGCTATCTGTGTGGTATAATCAGCGAGAAATATCTGGTTGAAATGAGGTATTAATTTGTCGCTGAAACCAATGCTAAGTGTGGATGATTTAATTAAGCATTCTATTCAGAAAGGTATAAAGTTTGAGATAATGTCAAAATCAGATGCTCAAGAGTATCTAGCACAGAATAATAATTACTTCAAACTTGCTTCATATAGGAAAAATTATCAAAAAATCACAGATGGCCCAAGAAAAGGGCAATACAACAACCTTGATTTTGCCCATTTGATTGAGTTAGCTCGACTTGATGTAGAAATAAGACATATGTTATTGAAGTTGGCTCTTGACATAGAACACTTTCTGAAAGTTAGTTTGATAAAAGCGGTTGAGAATAACATGATTTCCAATAATGGCGAAAATGGGTATAAGATAGTAACTGATTTCCTAATTGATACAGGTGCTTCAAACTTTGGAGAAAGAGCTGATAATATATCGAGACGCTCTGGCGCAATATCAAGAAGAATAAGGCAAAACATTAACAACCCTTATTGTGAAGGTTTAATGAAAAAGTATCAACATGAGATGCCTATATGGGCGTTCGTTGAAGTCATTTCTTTTGGCGACTTGCAAGATTTAGTAACATACTATTCGAGTATGACTGCATGGAAGACCCCTATAGATGATCTTAAAAGCCTTGATCGAGTTCGCCAAATTCGAAATGCAGCTGCACATAGTAATTGTATCATTAATGATCTTAATTCTTCAAAAACAACAAGTAAAACGCCTTTTTTTATAACTCAATATGTGAGTAGTGCATCTATTGGCAAAGACATGCGTGATAAGAAACTTTCTAATAGAAGAATCAATCAGATTGTGCACTTACTTTATGTTTATGATAAAATTGTAACTAGTAAGAATACTAGAGAAATTCGCATCTCAGAGATTCGGGAATTGGTTGAAGTAAGATTAGTCAAACATAAAGAATATTTTCAGCACAATTTTCTGCTAACATCTACCTTTGATTTCTTTCGCAAACTCATATCTCATATTGAAATTTAGACTTGACTTAGTATAAGAAGTCATTTATAATATAATCACTAAGAAAAACTTTATGTTTTGTATGGGCCATGGCAGTAGCTATGGCCCTAGTTTTTTTGCATATGATCGCATCTGTGAGTGTGAACTACTTTTATTTATTGCACGATAACTACAGGTAAGTTTCTTTATAGTAGTTTAGGCGAGTAATAATAGCTGAACATATAGCATCCGTTTCTAATCACTTGCAATTTTTTCTAAAAGTTTTTTGTTTACTGTTTTGAACGGATTCTTTATAATTAAATCAGTTTGTTTGTAATGAATGAGTGCAATAGGAGCGAAGCAATTGTGGACCGGCGCGGCATAAATCTATGTTTCCGAGAGGTGGTTTCAAATGCAAAAGATTGAAGTAAGAAGAAGGTTTCGCGGGAAGGGAACAATACTGGTTAAACCGGGTCAAATTGTAACATTTCAAGATAAGATTGCAAACATTGAATACCTGCCGGGAAGGTTAGTACGCTGTGATGTTGCCTTTGAGTTAGGCTGCGAACCACAAAATGTCAGTAGTTATGTGAACCATAAACCCGGAGATTGGATCGACCAAGGTTCTGAATTGGTTACTTATAATCGGTTTTTTACCAAACGCACCATATTGAGCCCCATATCGGGGTTTTACGTTTTCACATCGAAAGTTCTGGGGCATATATTCATACGTGAACCATTATTGTTGGATCAAGATAAACATAAGGAAAGTATGATTAAAACCTTCGAACAGTCAAATATAAACCGAAATTCTAAAAAGCAAAGAGATGAAGATGAGGTTCTTAACATTGGTCATATCATCTACGACAAATTCCTTGAGCACACTCAGAATACAGCCTTGGAAAAATTCGATTCCACTCGACAAATTAGCGGTTCCGGAAAGTATGAAGCCGGATTCTCTGGCATTATAAGTTCCATTGAGCAAGAGAATGAAATTGTAATTACTTCTGAGGGGCATCGATTTCAAGGGGTATTGGGATTTGGCCAGCAAACTTACGGCAAATTGTCTTTCCTAGAATCATATAACGATGAGCTACAAGAATGGGAAGTTACAGGAGAACTAAAAGAATCCATCATTGTCATTCGAGGTTGGGCATCTTTAAAAGCCCTAAGAAGAATAGAACAGTTTGGCGCATTAGGTCTTATTTGTGGCAGCATTGCTCTGGATGTGTTACAAGAGTTTTGTCCAGAAGAACCACTGTTGCATTTAGGACATCAAATGCCAATCTCCATGACAATAATAATGATGCAGAAATTTGGCGAAGCCATGTCTCAAGAGCAATTTTGCGAGTTGAAATCGTTACATGGTCACTGGTGTCTTATTGACGGAAACACGCAATTGAGAGCCGGCTGTAAAAGACCCGAAGTATTGGTCCCGATCAAGACACAGGAGGTGGAATGTGCTACAAAATTCGAATGTTGATTTATCGAAAATTGGTGATGACCTCCTAGTAAGTTGGAAACCCATTTTAAGTAGCTTGCGTTCTGAGTCGCTTAAGGAAATAAGCGATGCGGCTTTTTGTGGAGTTGTAGCCTTCATGGGGCTTCATCTTTGCCTCTGGTCACAGTGGACTATACTGTGGGGTGATTCTATAAGCGCTGATTTACACTCCTTTGATTTGAATGAGGAAATCGCCAGGAATCGTCCATGGCTTTGCCTAAATCTTACCTATGGAAAGAGCACTCTTTTGTCGCATGTACAAGTTGAAGGTGTTTCTATAAATCGGGAATATATTAAGACGTTCTTAAACCCATCTTTTTCACATATGTTTCGTTCGCTCAATGACCAAGGCATTATGATTCCGTATGATCTGGCATTGAATGACTTAATTCAGATGGGGTATACCGATTATGAGGTTTTAGCCTTTTCAGTGGATTCAGATAAAGGTTTACCGGAAACATCGCAATTTAAGAAAAAACCAAATTCATCGACAAAGAAGATACCCGTTATTTCTTTCAACGTAATGGATGAGCAATTAGATGCCTGGATCACTTTAGCAAAACGGACCAGTGAGGTGTTGTCTGGCTTAACGAAATCATACTCCACAGAAGAATGGAACAACCAGGACATAAAAGATTGTTATTCGCATCTTGCAGCCTTACTTTGGAACAAACTCGTTATTGCTAAAGTCATTCATCCATTTGGCGAAAAGTCGTCTGGCTTCATGAGGTTTATTAAGCCAAAACAAGATTCCTATAGAGGTAATTTGCTTATCTATGGTGATCATGAATCGTTCTGGCAAAAATATAACCGCGATTTCCTACATTGCTCTCGGAGGTAACAGAGGATGGATATAAGATATGTCATTATCACAGATGTCGGGAGTACTACCACGAAAGCCCGCTTACTTTCTGTCTCCAAGGATCAATGGCATATAATCGGGAAAGTAGAGACTCCAACCACAGTGGAAGCTCCGGATGAGAATGTCATGATTGGTGTCTTGAAAAGCATAGAATTACTAGAAAGTCTCTGTGAAGTTCCTCTGCTTCAGAAAGATCGAAGCAACCCTTTACCAAACATCATTCTTATTTCTACCAGTTCAGCAGGTGGTGGATTACAAATGGTGGTTTGTGGACAGGTAAGTCATATTTCAGCCAAGAGTGCTCAAAGAGCAGCATTGGGTGGCGGTGCGATTTTACTAGATACGTTCTCACCGGATGATCAAATGACTTTACATCAACGAATCGACCGGCTTGAAACGCTCCGTCCCGATATGATTCTATTATCGGGTGGTGTAGAAGGATCTGTACCCGGAAATTTTCTAATAGAAATGTGTGATTTCATTCGGGAAGCACATCCCAAACCCAAATTTGGCTATCGTTACAAGCTACCCATCATCTATGCAGGAACATCTCAGGGAATTGATTTGGTGAAAGATCTTCTTGGCGAGAATTTTACGGTAACCATCACAGAGAATCTGCGTCCGGACTTTCATACTGAAAATCTTACCCCTACTCGGAATGCCATTCAGAGTATATTTGTGGAACACGTGATGTCACAAGCTCCCGGATATTCTACATTGCGTGATATGGTTTCGCACGAAGTTCTTCCAACCCCAGTAGCGGTGGGGGAGATTCTCAAAGCCTTTTCGGCAACAAAGAAGGCAAATATTCTTGCTGTCGATATAGGTGGGGCGACCACGGATGTGTTCACGGTAGTACATGGAGAATATACCCGGTCGGTCAGTGCTAATTATGGGATGAGCTACAGTATTGCCAATGTTGCAGTGAAGTCAGGTTGGGATCGTATAGCATCATGGTTGCCCAAAAAAGGCCACCTCTCACAACAGCAGATTATGAGACAAGTAGGTAATAAGCTGTTGTTCCCGACTACAATACCTGAGAACGACGACGAATTGTTGGTAGAACAAGCTCTGGCGCGGGAAGCTTTACGGTTTGCATTCTTGGATCATTTAGAGATCGCCAAATTGCAAATGCCATCACAAGGGCTGTTCAGAGATCTAAGTAAAAGTCAGATGAAAGAAATTCATATTTTCGATTTTCAAGTGATTATAGGTTCTGGCGGTGTTTTGTCCAATGCGCCAAACCAGGAACAGGCAGCTATGATGTTGATTGATTCTTTGCTCCCACAAGGGATTGTTGAGTTGTTACTGGATCATCGCTTTGTGATGCCTCATTTAGGTGTGTTTTCCAAACTCAATCTGCAAGCCGCACTGAATCTGTTACAATGCGAAGGTCTGGTTCGGTTAGGCACAATTTTAGCCCCATTGGGCAAAGGTGCGCTGGGAGCTCCTGCTATCCAGATTAAAGGAGAAGTGGAAAAAGGGATACAAATCAATGAAACGGTCAATTGGGGAGAAATCAGGACGATAAGTCTTGCCTATAATGAATGGGCTCAGGTACAGATATTTCCTAAAAATGGAGCAAAGTGGCCATACCCTACTGTCTTAACCATTCAAGGCGGGTTTAGTGGTATTATTCTGGATGCTCGCGGGCGCCCAGAATTGCTGATTTAGTTGCGTTTGTTTATCAATACTGCACGCAAACATTGATGAGGGTTAACATTGAACGAGGTTGAGATAAAGGCGAATCATGTTAGTATATGGAAAAACAAAGGACTTGTAATCTACCTTTCGGGTAATATGTTATCCACCTTGGGAAGTTCCATTGCGGATCTGGCGATTATGTGGTTATTGCAGGAAACGACAGGGTCAACCTCCAGAGCTGAGTTTGCCGGAGGTCTTCTACCTGCATGGGTAGTTATCAGCTTGTTTGGGGCTATGGCATCGCTGTTTACGATGAGTGGTTATCTTATGAAATCGTTACGCGTGAGCTAACTTGGCAGAAAACTTCAAAGGTTTTTCACTTCATATAGCAGCAGGCAACAAGGGCTTGCTGCTTTTTCATGGCATGTAAAGGAATTCATAAAAATTGTGAAGAAGATTAGCTTAAATATACATGCCGAGAGGAGGGAACCTATTGAAAGAACTCATTGGGAAAAGAATATCCGAATTGAGAGAAAGCATGAATATCACACCAAGTGATTTAGCGACACAAATGGGAGTAGCATTATCAACGGTGTACAATTGGGAGCAAGGAAGGAATCTACCTGCTACGGAGTTATTACCTTCCCTTGCGATGATATTAAATACAACCATTGACAATATACTGGTCTATAGCAGTAAAAATCAAATCAGGCAATCGATGACGAAATTTTTGTTTAATGTGGATTACGATGAATATGAAAAAGCACTCGAGTTAGCAAAATTGAACGAGTCCGTCCAATCGGATGCCCACATGGAGTTTAAATTACTATCGATGAAAATGGTTTATATAGGGGAAATTTCATATCGTATGGTGAGTCGTTATGAAGAGTTTTTGAAAAAACACGGGAAAGAGAATCCGGATTTAGCACTCCATGCAATTGCCAGCCAAATTACCGCTGAGATTTTATACAATGGTGGTCCTTTTATTCTCGACCGGATCAAGAAAGAGAATGAGACATCTCCTACTTTTCTGACTCAATTCAAATTGGCTTACATTCTAATGATCACAGCCCATGGTTCCGAAGCCTTAGAGTTGTTTCATAACTTGAAGGAAGAATACAAGATGCCAATACTAGATTTCATGATTGCCCAATGCAAAAGAGCTTCTGGGTATGTGGAAGAGGCGAACAAAGATTTCCAGATGATATTGAATAATCGCTCGAATTACAGTTCGGATACAGTCATCTCAACACACGAGATTTTGTATCGAATCTTAATGCAAAACAAGGATTATCAGGGTATCATCGACCAGACAAAAGATTCCATAAACTGGCTCCCGGAAGAATATGCGAAAGATGGCTATGATGCAGAACAAGCAAGGCAAAGACTCAAAGACCGTCTGGATCGGTATCTCAAACTTGTGAGTTGTTGATTAAGGATCGGATATCAGCAACCAACTAAAAAATGCTCCCATATGATTGACAGTGTTTTCTTTTTCACTGCCCTTCATTATGGGAGCATATCATTATAAGATGTTTATATTCTTTTAACTTATTTTACCTCTTTCATCTTCCATTCCAAGCTTCCATTCTTCTTTAGCTTTAGTAAGCCATAAGTGGGGTTGGCATACACATTTTTCTCGCGGCTAATGCTACCTGGGTTCATCATCCAGCATACTTTTCCCGAGAGCCCCTGAGTTCGGTGCATAAAAGCCTCGTGAGAGTGGCCATGTAACAAAATGTCGGCTTCGTGCTCGTCGATAAGTAATAGCATTTTGTTCCTAGCAGAAATCCGATTCTCATCGGTTTGTTTAGGTTGTTTCGTCTCGTTAATCATTAGGTGCCCGTGCACTAACACAAAACGTTTGCCACCGATTTCGCAAACCTTTACCCATTCTTCGTTAGTGTTGTTGGAGTCCACGTTCCCCGGCACGTTGTATATGGGCATCTTAGGGTAATCTTCTCGAACCTTCTCCACATCGGCTTTACCATCGCCCAAGTGAATCATGGCATCGGGCTTTTCTTTTTCGATAATTTGGAGCATGATTTCCACATCACCGTGGGAGTCCGATAGAATTAAAACTTTCATATGACAACACCGTCCTTATTTTTAATCGTGTATTAGTTTGCTAACAGATTTTATAAACCTCTCTGTGCCTTGTTCGAGCGCGGCAACCAAGTCATCTGGTTTTTCAAAATCCGGGGTGGTAATCAAAACGCTTTCTATTATGGCGTCAAGGTTCGTGCTGTCGTGAAATGTGCAAATCCCTTGCAAAGGTGTTTCGCCCAAAATCGCTTCAAACTGTTTAGCTAACCTTCTGTTTCTTGCTGAAAGCCAAACTTCAAATTGATTTTTCTCATGCCAGTAGACCAGAGCAATTTTCAACCCCTTTTCCTTTAAGGGGTGGGGGAAGATCGAAAAATACGACATATCCATGTAGCCCTGGTAGAGCCCGCTGATTTCGTGTTCTGGGAAGCTTTTTTGAAAGTCGGCTCGCAGTTTGCCCATGAAATCCAGAATTCCCTTATATGCCAGTTGAATTTCACCGTGTTGTAAAAGAGTGGTGTAGTCGCGAATGAGGTGGTTCAGCGTTTTCATGTTCACCCTCCTTGCTGTTTATGAATCTTGTTTCTCGCTTAGTTGCCGCATTTCCTCTTGGTCTTCTTTGGTTAATGCTTTCGACAACACCGCGGCAATGACCAGTATGCCCACAATGCTTAAGCCCAAGCGTAACAGGGTAAAGGGCAGCCCTAAACTAGCGGCTTCAAAGGTTAACATGGGAATCTTGGTGGTAGACCAAGCTCCTATAAAGACGAAAATATTAAATAAACTGCTGCCTTTCTTCATCATTACGGTGGCTATGGGAAAAGCGGCATATAAAGGGCCAGCCGCGGCAGAACCCAGAACAAACGAAATAAGTAAGCCTTTTAATCCGGAGCCTTTGCCGGTGTATTTCATCATGGTGGCTTTGTCCACCCATACATCGAGCAAACCAAGTAGTATAAAGATGGCTGGTAAGATCGAGATCATTTCTAAGAAGCTGTTCCAAGTAATCGTGAACGATTTGGTACCAATAGAAGGCTGGAAGTAAAGCAAGCCAAGATTTAC
>CAYZSD010000146.1:0-8549 GCA_964481075.1 uncultured Rikenellaceae bacterium
TGTCCGTTTGGTAAATGAGGTTGTTCAGTTGCTACAAGAGTTAACTTACGTGAAAACTAGGAAGAAGCTGGCCAAACTCCAGCAGGAGTACCTTATGTGGCTTGAAAAGTATGAGGATCAGCAGGCAACACTTGAGAGCAGAAACCGCAATTGCAAAACCTATCCCGATGCCACCTTTACGTCAAGAAAGAAAAAACCACCTACAAATATTACTCCGTAAGTAGTTCATTATCTTGTTGTCCCGTCAGGAATCGAACCTGAACTCTTCTGATCCAGAGTCAGACGTGTTGCCAATTACACCACGGGACAATTTGACCACAAAGATAAAAACAAAGATAAAAACGTAAAGTCAATTTTCTGCAATATTCATATTTTCTTTTTTTATATCCACAAAAATTTGTTGTAACATGTTATAATATTTATTCGTATAATTGCAAAAATGATAGTATGGAAACCTCGATAATAAAAATTGGCAACTCTCAAGGAATAATAATCCCCAAAAAACTAATTTCTAAAATTGGAGCAAAGGAAAAAGTTGATTTACAAGTACGAGACGGAGGTCTTTTTATTGCTCCAATCAACGATGCTCCAAGGAAGGGTTGGGAAGAAGCTTTTGCTCAAGCATCCATAGAAGATGAGCCAGAAGAAGACTTTTTCGAGGGCTTGGATAATAGCTTCGATAATGAGGAATGGACATGGTAACAGTTCATCGCTTCGAAATCTGGCTTGTAAGCCTTAACCCTACAATCGGTTCAGAAATAAGCAAAAAGAGACCTTGCCTTATCATCTCTCCAGATGAAGCAAATCGATTCCTGAAAACTATAATTGTTTTGCCGTTAACTAGCACTTTACGAAACTATCCAACAAGGGTAAGTTGTTCTTTTCAAAACAAGCAAGGTCAACTGGCTATCGACCAGATGCGTAGCATTAATAAAACCAGACTTGTTGAAAAGATTGGAACACTCGATGAATTAACCCGCCGAACTCTATGTAGTGTAATTGAAAAAACTTTCAAGTTTTAGTATTACTTCCCAACAATCTTCGCCCAGGTATCCTTTAGGGTTGCCGTGCGATTGAACACAATTTTCTCGGGCTTGCTATCGTAGTCAACACAGAAATACCCCAACCTCTCGAACTGATACCTATCCATGGGTTTCACATTCTCCAACGAAGGCTCAAGATAACCTGTAATGACCTTCAGGGAATCAGGGTTTAGACCTGTTTTCCAGTCGGTTCCTTCGGGTACATCGTCGGGATTCTCCTTCATGAAAAGCCTATCAAATAGACGAACCTCAGCCTTTACGGCATGTTTCTCCGATACCCAATGGATTGTTCCCTGCACCTTTCGCCCATCGGGCGAGTTGCCTCCCCGTGAAGCCGGGTCGTAGGTACATCGCAATTCTGTTATATTTCCCTTAGAATCCTTGATCACCTCGTTGCAACGAATGAAGTAAGCGTAACGAAGTCGAACCTCATTGCCAGGGGCAAGGCGGAAGAACTTTTTGGGTGGATCTTCCATAAAATCATCCTTTTCAATGTATATAACCCGTCCAAAAGGGACTGTTCTCTTGCCCGCCGATTCATCCTCGTGATTATTAATTGCTTCCAACTCCTCGTACTTTCCCTCTGGGTAGTTGGTGATTACCACCTTTAGTGGGTCAAGAACGGCCATTCTGCGCTCGGCTCTCTTATTCAAATCCTCACGAAGGCAGAACTCCAGCAATGAAAGGTCAATCACATTATCTCGCTTGGCCACACCCACCTTCTCGGCAAAGTAACGAATGGACTCGGGAGTGTAACCCCTGCGGCGAAGACCGCAAATGGTAGGCATCCTTGGGTCGTCCCACCCGCTAACAAAACCTTCCTGAACAAGCTGCAATAGCTTTCGCTTGCTCATCACAGTGTAGGTTAGATTCAAGCGGGCAAACTCATGCTGTCGCGACGGGAAAATCTCCAACTTCTCGATGAACCAGTCGTAGAGCGGACGATGCACATCAAACTCCAGGGTACAAATGGAATGGGTAATCTGTTCAATGGAGTCGCTCTGCCCATGAGCATAGTCGTACATTGGGTAGATGCACCACTTATCGCCTGTGCGATGATGATGGGCGTGGATTATCCTGTAAAGGATTGGGTCGCGCATGAGCATGTTGGAGTGAGCCATATCGATTTTTCCACGAAGCACACGCCTTCCATCGGGGAACTCCCCCGACCTCATCCTACGGAACAGGTCAAGGTTCTCCTCAACCGAACGGTTTCGCCAAGGGCTATCCTTTCCGGGTTGGGTTACGGTTCCACGATTCAGTCGAATCTCCTCCTGGGTTTGATCATCAACGTAAGCCAGCTCCATGGTGATAAGCTTTTCTGCCCACATGTATAGCTGTTCAAAGTAATCGGAAGCGTAAAGCTCTTCTGCCCACTGAAAACCAAGCCATTTTATGTCTTCCTTTATGGAATCAACGTACTCCACATCCTCCTTGGTGGGGTTGGTATCATCGAAGCGAAGGTTGGTTTTTCCGCCGTACTTCTGCGCTAATCCAAAATTTAAGCAAATCGATTTGGCATGGCCAATGTGCAGATAGCCATTGGGTTCGGGCGGGAAACGGGTTAGAACCCTCCCTCCATGCTTGCCACTTCTAATATCCTCCTCAATTATCTCCTCAAGGAAATTCCTTGGATTTCCTAAAACATCTAACTTGCTGCTTTCAGTTGTCATAAGTTCATTTTATAAGCATGCAAATATAAAACATTATTGAAATTGAATAAACGAAATCATGGTACAATCAGCATGAGAGTAAAAACGAAACGAGCATTTCGATTGCTAAACCTCTATGGCTTATGATATTTTTCGATTCGATATCCATTTCTGCAAAAGTCTTTGTGTACCCATGGGGACAAAAAATTGGGTCGTAACCAAACCCATCGAATCCACGAGGCTCATAGATGATTGTTCCCCGAACAATGCCTTCAAACTGAAATTCTTTATCGTTCATTACTAGAGAAATCACAGTTCTAAACTGGGCTTCTCGATTTTCGATTCCTTGAAGGTTCTTCAGAAGTTTATTGATATTATCAAATGAATTACGCTGATTACCAGCGTATCGAGCAGAGTGAACGCCTGGTTCACCGTTTAATGCATCGACTTCAAGACCCGTGTCGTCTGCAAAACAATTGATATTAAACCTCTTATAAATGAACCAAGCTTTCTGCGAAGCGTTCTCTTCGAGGGTTAAAAAATCCTCTTGAATGTCATCGTGGTATGAGAGTTCGTTTAACGATAGTAGAGAGAATTTACTTCCTATCTTCTGTTGAACCTCAAACAGCTTATTCCGATTGTTTGTTGCAAAAACAATCTTTCCTTCGGCATTTAATAGCATTTTTTACCTTGGATTGATGCTCATAACCGGAATATGCCCTGCATTCCCAATAATATACTGCTCGTGTGGTTCAAGGATAAACGATGAGTCCTCATTCTTCTTCGTTGTCATTATCACTATCAGGTCAGCCCTTATATTAACTGCCATATCTAGAACCTCAATAGCGTAATCCTTCTTTCCAGGAACGGTATAAATGAAGTATTTTGCACCTTTTTCATCGAGGAAACGAATAGCAGAAGCCATGTTGAGGTCAATCTTTGCAATTAACTCCGGATCGTTAACATTAGGCTTGATAAGGTGAAAACGTGAAACGTAGTAATCGCAGAAGTAAGATATCCATGCATGCTTCTCCTTATTTTCAACAGTAAAATCGATGGGGAAAACGATGTCGTCGTAGCGCTTATTGACAGGAGGCTCCTGAATGGTTACGAAGGGTACGTTGGAGTTTGTAATAACCTTCAGTGTCCACGAATCTGAAAGCTTCTCCAACCCTTTGATACTTTCTGATCCCATTATAACTATACTTGTATCGACTTGGGTTGAAATTCTAGAAATTTCTGCGACTACATCGCCAACGCCAACAACAACGTCTGGTTTTATTCCATACTTCTCCTTTGTTTCGTTTGCCAAATCGCTAAGCTTAACCAATGCTTCGTCGGCTTTATCTTTCGATTCAACAACATGTAAAAGAGTAATCTTTTCACTAACTACAATTGCAACCCTTACAGCATGTTGTAGCGCATAAATCGATAGCTGTTTAAAATCTGTAGGGACTAAAATTGTTTTTTTGGATTTTTTCATTGAAAAAACTATTTTTAGGAGTTATATTTAGCACATTTGTTTCAAATAGTCGATGGTTTTTGGCGTAAAATGGTTCAAAAAATACCAACTGTCTAAAGTATGAATTTTCTTAATTTCTACATACTACTCACACCATTTTTTTTAAGCTTACTTTCCCCTGCATTAGGAAAAAATAGCGAGAACTCTTCAGGTTGTTTACCACCCGAACCTATTGTCTCAATAATATCAACCCTTCCAATTGACTATTCGTCGGATATCACCCGAATTATTGGGTCGGCAAATGGAAAAATAATTCTTTCAAGCAGCTCGCATATTTGGCTTTTCGATGGATTAAACTGGGAGCCATTAGTCGAACCTGACGATGTTTACCCGTCCGAAACAACCAATGATAGAATTTATTTTCGATCGAATGGTAGGCTTCATATACTCAACCAAACAAGTGAAGGGCTGTTCTCTTCGATTTTTGAACAAGACATTGATGACAAAGAGAAATTACTAAATTTCACAAATTTGGTTGTTGGAGCAAAAGCTACAGTTTTTCAAACATTTATAAAACACCAAAAGCACTACCTTTCTCGAAATGAATCTATCATCGATTCATCAACGAATTCTATTCATATTGTTGGATGCAAAAACAATCTTTTCTATTACAAAGAGAAAGAAGGTATCTTCCACCTCAACACCGAGGGTAAGATACCCACGAAAATTCCCAACACAGCTAAACTTGCCAACAAAAGCCTCCAACTTGTTCATGAAACATCCGACCTGTTATTTGCAGTAACAAGCAATTACCCTTGGTTCCACTTTCTCAATGGTACAGATGAAAAGATGAAGGGGAATCTAATAAAAATCATTGGCTCAACTCAAAACAGAATAATAAGGGCTTTTTATAGAAACAATAGCATTGTAATTATTATTGAGAATGCTGGAGTGATAGTTCTAAACGAAAGGATGGAAGTAATATCGAATATTGCCGCTGTATCACAAAACTACTTAAATCAAGCTATCGATGTACTCCCTCTGTCAGAAAGCACTCTGCTTATTCTAACAAAGACATCGCTACTAAGAGTGTTTAGCCCATCAATAGCTGGATTTTACGGGAATAGACATGGGTTTGTTTCTTATGCCAACGACATACTTTACAAGGACAGGAAAGTTTACTATGCCACCAATTCGGGCGTTCTTATATCAAATTATCGAGCGAACAAACCCAATGAGCATTGCTTCGAAAACATAAGAGGTATCGATGAGCGAGTGGAATCATTGATTGAATTTAGAGGAAAGATTTATGCTGCTGGGGCTAAAGGTATTTTTATAATTGATGGGAAAAGTGCTGAGAGGATTGGTTTCAACAACAACTTAAAAGAAGCAAAAAGCCTTTTATTTTCCAAGACAGATGAAAATCTATGGCTTCTCGTTAACCTTTACGACAGCATTCTTGTTGCAAACCTTATGCAGCGTCCAATAAACTTTTATGAGATACCAAAACCAGCCCCAACCTTTCAGGTTGAGAAAGTTTATGCTTCTTCAGGTAGTATGATTGTTGCTAATAATCATAAAGATATTTTTGAAACTAATTTGGAGTTGCCATTTAAAGGATGGACTAAATCGGATTATTTCCCAAACGAACACAAAAAAATTGCCCAGGACTCAACGTGCAACCTTGTTCCAATTTATCAAACAAACTCAAAAACAATTGTAAAACGTCGCAACAAGCAATTTCCCGACCTTTATTCGTTATGGTTTTATAATTATAATGCACTAGAAGACGGTTATACCCCTGTTCGGTTTGCAGCATGCTTACCATCGATCGAAGTTCTGCATAGCAGCACAATACTTCCCGATTCAACCTTACTTCTTTCCACAACTTCAGGTTTATACTATTTCTCAAACAGCAGTCATTTATCGAATGCTTTAAAACCTTACGTTTCAATATTCAAAGCCAGTTTGGAGAATAAAAGGAATAAAGAATACTTAAAGAATGGGTATCTTTTTAAGAGCGAGACTGAAAGTTTACCACATGTTTCTGCAATTAATCGGAACTTGAATATCGTATTAACATCGATTGGTTGCTCTGAATGGGGGTTTGGTCATAGTAACGTCCAATACTCGACATTCCTTTCGGGATACGACTCAGAATGGAGCAGCTGGACAAATATAAATATTAGGGAGTATAGCTATCTTGAGCCTGGCAATTACCAGTTTATGGTTAAAGTTCGCAATTTTATTGGCGAAGAGTCAGACATTGAAACCCTTTCATTTACCATATTACCCAAATTCTATCAAACTAAGGTTTTTTATTTATCGTTCCTACTTATTGGCTTTTTTGGTGCTCTTATGATTACTCAATGGCGCAGATACTACCACGCTAAAGTCCGATTTAAACTAGAGAGTTTAATAAATATGCGTACTGAAGAACTCGTTCGAGAGAAGGAAAAAACCGAAAATCTGTTAGCTCGCGTTCTCCCAAAGGATACTGCTGCCGAACTTAAGGAAAAGGGCAAAGTGAACACCCAACGTTTTCAGGTAGTTACAGTACTTTTCTGTGATATTGAAGGCTTTACAAGAATAACAGATGAAACCAATCCAGAAGCACTTATAGATCAACTCGATAGGTTCTTCCTTTACTTCGATTCGGTGGTTGAAAAGTATAGGATAGAAAAAATTAAAACAATTGGCGATGCCTACATGTGTGCTGGTGGTATTCCCGAAAAGAATAGAACAAATCCTATCGAAGTGGTGCTTGCAGCACTTGAAATGATGCAGTACATGAAGCACATAACAACATCAGGTAGCGGTAAAACCAACGTATGGGAACTACGAATTGGTGTTGACACAGGCCCAGTTATAGCAGGTGTAGTAGGGCGAAATAAGCTATCCTATGATATATGGGGTAGCACAGTAAATACCGCCAGCCGTATGGAGTCGTCGGGTGAGGTTGGTCACATCAATATATCAGGTAATACATACATGCTTGTGAAGGATTATTTTATATGTACTTTCAGGGGGAAGATGCCTGTAAAAAACAAAGGGGACATACAAATGTACTTCGTAAATGGAATTAAACCCAGCCTTTCGGAAGGGATGAAGGGGTTAGTCCCTAACTACGAGTTCCAAACGCAGCTTCAACTAGTAAGGCTTGGTGACCTTGAAGATCTTATCCTAGAGAAACTAGAAAAAGGATTGCCAAAAAATTTATACTATCATAATCTCAAGCACACTGTTGACGTTTATACACAGGTAGAGCTTATCGGTCGATCGGAAAATGTTACCAAAGAGGAGCTTCTTCTGCTTCGAACAGCTGCACTCTTTCACGATGCAGGGCATCTGATTGACTACGATACTCACGAAGAGATGGCGGTTAAGCTCGCAAGAGAAGTCCTCCCTCAATACCAATACAATGACCATCAGATTAATATCGTTTCACAGTTGATTATGGCAACAAAAATGCCACCAAAGCCCAAAAATCTGCTCGAAGAGATTATGTGCGATGCAGACCTCGATTACCTAGGACGACCAGATTTTATTCCTGTCTCCAATAATTTGTATCGCGAACTCCATGAACACGGGAAGATTGGCACACAAAGAGAATGGAATGAGTTGCAAATCAAGTTTATAGATAAACACTTTTATTTCACAAAAACAGCACGAAAACTGAGAAATGTAAACAAACAGAGTCAGCTTGAAAAGCTAAAATCATGGTTAGAAAAAAACTAACCTTCATTTTTTTGCTTTAGTTTTGCTTTGTTCTAAATAATAATAGCTACATTTAACGTGGTTTTTTATTGCTAGTTTTTTAAAGATAATCCATTTATGGAAACAGCAAAAAAAGTAGTACTTGTTCCTTGGGACTTTTCGCCTGGCTGCGAAAATGCCTTAAAGCATGCAATTCAGTTGGCCAGTGTAGCCCAAAACGAAATTATGCTTCTTCATATTATTCCCAAATTCTGGTGGCAACATTTCAGTAAAACTGTTGATGAAAGACAGCAAGAGGTTGATGAATCGAAGAAAAAACTCGAAACCGTTGCAAAACAAATCAGCAGGGATAATGGTTTTACTCCTATCACTATGGTTTTTGAAGGCAATCCTATTACAATTCTGAAGGAACTTATTAACACAGCTAACATCAACCTGATAGTATCGAATAAAACTTACAATTATGGAAAGAAAAACTACGACTCACCTTCTTTCCTTCGTAAGTTAACCTTAAAAAACACTTCGGTTCCATTTATAATCACCGAAGCAGCCCCTGCTCATAGTCATTATATTGAGATTGTGGTTCCGCTCGACTACGATAAGAAGTACAAAGAAACCCTTCATTGGATAATATACCTATCCAAGTACTATAAGTGTAACATCAACCTCATCAAG
>CAYZSD010000147.1:0-8448 GCA_964481075.1 uncultured Rikenellaceae bacterium
GTGACATAAATTACTCATATTGTAAAACTTAAATCTGTTAAAGTAGAATTAAAATTCCTGTTATATTTTTATTGGTTGGAAGAACTTCATTTTTAAGTTCAAGGTCGCCAATAATCTCATTGAAAAGATTAATTTCATTCGATAATTCCTTCGTGGCGGTCTTTACACCTGTATAAATATGATTATTCTTTTTGATTATTGTCGTTAGTCTAATCAAAGCATTTCGTAGTTCCTTAAGATTGCTTTTTAGTTCCAAATAAAGTTCTTTATGATTAAATAATTCATCATAGAGCGTAGTGTTGAGATTTGATAATTTTTCTTTGCAGTCTAAAATTATATTTCTAAACTTACAAATTGTATCAAGGTAAACATTAATATGGTCTTTCGTAGTTAATTTATTTGATGCAATTACTACGGATTCTTTAACCTCATTTACTTTTATTTCAATTGCAGTATTCATTTCAATTAATTGTCTGATTCTTATACGCAAAGATAAACTAAAAGTTTGTAAATTCAAATTTCGTTGATTTGTTAAAATTACCGCCAACGGCTGGGGGTGTGGCAAGTGTGGGAGAGCGTGTTACCCCCGAGGTATCGGGGTTCGTCCCCCGACGAAAACGCCCGAGCGGGCGAAACCGCTCCGAAGTTCCAATGTCAACCCACATTAGCTACAACCCTTGTTGTGCTTTCGTGCATTTTACTCAAATATTTCGTTAAGGTCTTTTAGTGAAATAATTTTTGTTTTTTCTATATTTTCTAATTCAAGCAAATCATTGTCACCTGTAACAAGGTAGTCAACCTTCGCATCTTTTGCTAAATTCAATAAAAAATTATCTTTTGGGTCTCTACATAATTTCAAAGTACTGGTAACGTTAACTATTTTTCCGTAATTGTCAATAAGTTCTATAAGTTTTTCTATGTCAGCAAAATCAAAGAATTTCTTGAATTTTTCTCTTTGTGATACAATCAAAAATTCTTCAAGCAATTCATTTGAGAAAATGAGTTGTACTTCTTTGCTAAACAAAAACTTGTCAAGATATTTAAGTTTGTCAGAGATTAGGTATGAAATCCAAAAGTTTGTATCAAGGATAATCTTAACTCTTTTTTTCCTTGGCATAGCGTTCTGCTCTTACGTTTTCAATTTCTTCTGTTATTTCTTCTAATGATGGAGATGTTATTGCTTTTGTGCGAAATTTGTCCAATAACCTTTTGAATTGAATTTCAGAACTTTCAACTTTTGATATTGAAATTAATTCAAGGTCAGCAAGTTGTTTTAAAATGCTTTTAACTTTTGGATTTAATATTTCAATTCTTAAAGCTTCCATATCGTTCCTTTTTTTGACAAATATACGAAAGATTTGGGTCTGATGCAAACGGCAGTCATTGCATGAAGCACAACTCATTTATAAAAGAACCTTTGAAGAAAAGGGTGCTTATTAATCTTAAAGAATCAATTTAATAAAACATGCTCTCTATTGGTATGTAGTGATTCATAATATTGAAATAAATGAAAGAATTGTTGGCACCAGATTAATACTAAAGAATGGGATAATTGAATTTAAGACAAATGAATGTTGAATTACTTCCTCATTGTAGTAAAGATTAGCCTTTTTTCAGCCTTGTCAAGTTCCTTGGTGGTCACCCTTTTTAGCCCGCGGGTATTGATAACAATGTCGTCAATCGACTCAACAATAAGGTTGTAACCGTATAGGAGTTGTGTTTTCAAAGGGGGAAAAGGTTCCGATTGGGCATTGACCTGTAAGGTCTCAACCCCAAAAGGTTCATCGCATTCAAATTCATCGGGAAGTTCAACTACCCTATTAGCCATGTGAGCAGCAATGTAGTAGTTGTCCATTAGCAGAATGGACTGATTATCGGCCATGTGATACACCATTCTGATGTAACACTCCTTATTTGCTCGCACGTAGAACTTGAGCTTTTCGCCTCTTAGAAAGACCAGATTATCATCGCCCTTATTTGTCCATATCTCAAGGTTGAGATCCCCTTTTACCACTTCATCCTTGGCAAACACCCGCATCCTCGAAAAAGCCTCCTCGAAGTTTTCAGGTAGATACTTTATCCTACTTCCTTCTACCCAAGCTAATGGGAGAAATGCTTCGGCAGTTGCCACCATTGAGCCATCGGGTTTTTTAAGGGTTGCAATCAGCTTCAACTCATTTGGTTCCTTCCAGTAGGTACCTGTAAGAAGATAGCCACTGGATTGTGACCCAGAAATGATCTTAAATCCAGCAGTAGTAACCAGTTTCGATGCTAAAGTTTGGTTAATTCTGTTCGAAAGTTCACTCCCAACCCTGGTATCCTGATAGGTGAATGGTGAAAGTGCAACGGGACCATCGAGTGTAGCAACCTGATTATGAAGTCCTTTTGCTATGAAATAGCAAATATCGTCGAGGCTATTCCCACCGCTACGTTGAATGTTCCTTAATATGGTTTCAGACTCCGATTTTGCTGTCGCAAGCCGAACTAGCTGGGTTTCCGACTCCTTGGCATTGCCCCGCTTCAAGGCAATGATCACACCTTGAGCTTGCTCAATATCGGGTATCATGTTTACCGCCTCAAGGGTTAAACGAAAAGCCTGCTCGCTACTACTAGAATTGATAGCCTCCTGAGCTGATTTTATCTTTAGTTCAACTTGCTGAATATTAGAGTTCACAATATCTAAGTAGTAACCAAGCAGTTCGATTCGATTAGCATAAGCCAATGCGTAGCCAATATTCTTCCTTTGGTCGTAGGCTGTTTCAACCTTTACACCTGTTAGGTTCAGGTTAGATGCACTGGAATACATGCTTTTATAACTCTGGGTAATGCCTCCATCTGTTTCGGAAACCTGTTGAGAAGTCTCACTCTTTATGGTAACCCGAATATACTCAACAAGTTGAGTTTTAACATAACCTTCAAGCCTCTTGAGAAGTTCGGCTGTAATCTCCTTTTGTGTGTTTGGTTCAGACGCAAAGCCAACAATGAATTCGTTTTCGCTGTAACTCTGCTTTCTATAGCTAGCATCGGCCCAATCGGGAGTTTGAGCCATAGCTGTTTGAAAAAATATAGATACAACAAGGAGAAAATAAGTGCATAACATCTTTTTCATTGCTTCTTATATTTTGTAAGTTTATCATTCTGATTCAAAAATAGCTATTTATTTCTTTTAACAAAACTAAAAAAATACTATCATTGTATCGTTTTTTAAAAAACAACAAACCTTTTCGAGGATCCCAACAAACAATTAGAAATTAATAAAATGAATGACTCCATGAAAAAAGTTCTCGCCCTAGCTATCCTTCTGCCCTTTCTGTTTTCTTGCAAAAAAGATAAGGAACAAGATGATAAAAGAACAGCGTTCGAGTTTGTCGTCTCTAACGACTATATTTTAGAGAATTACGAGTATTGGGTTGTGATTTCCGACAACTCGAATGTTCTTTATACCCAGAATATTCAGAACGGGCAAACCTACAAATCGCCAGAAATTTCTGCACCTTTGGTTGATGTTCATATATACAGATACTACTGGACTTCAAACCAAAAAGATCTTTACATAACAAGCTATACCGATATTGAACCGACTGAATGGGTTTTTAGTAGGCTACCATCGGTGACATCTTTAGGAACAGCCACCATTCAAGTATCGGACTTGCAAAATGTTAAGGGTTTTACTTTGTCTTCAAGCTTGTCAACCTGGGAGTTTTTGAGCGCAACCACCACTCCCCGAACTTTAAACTTGTATCAAAATCCAGGGAAAGTTCTAATAAGCTATTGGCCCTCCGATAACTCTGCGTTACGTTACATCTTCAATCAGAATGTTACCGATGGACAGTCGATTGTGTACACAATGTCAGACTTTCCCCAAGCCACCGATGCACAAACTTATAGCATTCAGAATGGGTATTCTTCCATTAGCTTCAGGTATGCAGGATATAACTCAGATTTTGCATCGGAAAGGTACTACTTTGCTCGTTTGAACTTCCAGTATTCAGAATCTTCACTATTAACCTTATACTTCCCTAGCATATTCCCGAATTACTACTTATCATACCTCATCGTTGATGACGTTGATAACACAAGATCGATGAACTACATTAACTATGGTACACGCCCTAGCACCATACCAACAGCTTCGTACCCAAGTATTAATGTTGTAAACCATAATAGTATAGACAATATTTCAACTACCATTGAGAATCCCAATAATTTTCACATGCTGACTCATTATTTCACAAAAAATCAAACAGTTGAAGGTGTTATGGAAAGATTTACATGGCTCATTCGCTCTAGCTCAAAATCCAATGTATCGAATGCTACGCCTGATATTCCCAGTGCTCTCAAAGGAAAATCAACTTTTTTTGACAAAAGTAATGCGTTGTATCGCTATTCCTATTTGGTTAAGCATACAAAGGGGGAGGTTGTTTCTTATAACGATTATATAACCAAACTAGTTTCAAGGTCGGCCGTTTTCAACGAAAAGATTACCGAATACACCATGTACATTAAGTATCCCTCGTCAGCAAAGGGAGGAGAAGTTAACCACACTGATGAGATGCTGGAAACAATTTCTAATCAGCACGAATGGGACATGAATAGATAGCTTGTGAGGGTGCTTATCGTAGAAGATCTTAATTCCTCCTTGTTTTAACAAGCTTTGCACAAATCTCATACTCTTCCATCATAATATGATGGTTGAGTAGTTTATTGAAAAAATCATCGTTGTTAAACTGTGGGTGCAAACTATTAAAGGCTAAATCGCCTTTTATGGTTAGCTCAAGAATTGAGTCGGCAATCTTCTCGTTAGCTGATTTCACCTGGTTCAAAGCTGGACTGCTATTGAAAGCAACTTTTGTTTCTGGTTTTTGCTCTATTGGCTTATTATCAGCACGCTCAACTGATTTATTCGTTTCAATTAGTTTTTCATTGAGCTTCTCAATATTATTCCTTACATCAAGTTCGAAGCTATTAAGTGAAAGCAAATCTTTATTATATTCTGGTACATCCTTATGCTTATTGAGGAAGGATACAATTTTATTCTGAATTTCTATGTTCTCACGGTTCTCCTGGAGAATCTTTTTGCTAAGATTATACCTATTATTTAAATCATGGGATCTTTGATTTGATAAAGGTTCATTTAGTAGTCTCCGTATTTCAGCCTCATTCTGCCTTATTGTGGTGAGGTTACTTGTTACCCTCTCCCTAAGCGATTCAAGTAGTTGTATCATCATTGTTTTCATAGTTTAGTATTTTTGGGGTTGTACTTCAAGTTTTGCAATTAAGTACAAACATAATTCCAACCATCCCCTCATAAAAGGGTGAAAATACTTATATTTCTATATCAACAATAAATACGTGAAAAAGCTTAGTTAAAGTGTAGTTTCTTTGAGAACTTCTATGGGTTAAAAAAACCAGCAAGTTTAGCCTTCAACTCGTTAGAGTTAAATGGCTTAACAATATAATCTATTGCGCCTAAACCCAACGCTCGATTTATAGTTTCCGTTTCAGTTAATGATGAAATAACAATAACCGGAGTGTTATCCTTACGCTTTTGCTTTTGGGTAAGAAACTCAAATCCATCCATATCGGGCATCATTAAATCAAGAACTATTAGGTTAAATTTCTCACCCTTCATCAGGTTAAGAGCCTCTAATGCGCTATTCGTGATAACAGGAGTATATCCCCATACTTTAAGGAGCGACTCGGTAAGTACCTGATTAAAAACGGTATCCTCAACAACAAGAACTCTTGGCTTGTTTTCCATGCTTCATTAATTATTTAACGAAATTACGAATATTGTTCATTCAAAGCAAATATCTTGATAAAAATTAATATACCCTATATTATATTAGTTAGCATTTTTATCAAGAAATGAAAAAAAAATTAACTTTATGCTTTGTTTACAATTTGGAATTTTGTTATACTACACTATGAATTGTCAGGGATTTGATGAGGGGAAAGCCACATTGCTAATTGTTGATGATGAACCTATCAACCTTAAGGTTATTGTTAACGTTCTTTGCGAAGAGTATAACCTAATAATTGCAAATAATGGTAGGAATGCACTATCAATCCTTGAAAAAAACACTCCAAGTCTTATTCTACTAGATATATCTATGCCCGATATGGATGGGTTTGAGGTTTGCCATGAGATTAAGAGAAGGGAAGAATACAAGGATATTCCCATAATTTTCTTAACTGCAAAATCGGGGATTGACGATATTAAAAAAGGGTTTGAGGCTGGAGTTGTTGATTATATTGTCAAACCTTTCAATCCAGTTGAGGTAATAGCAAGAGTAAGAAACCACTTGAATTTATACCATGCAAATAATGAACTTAAAAGGATTAATCAGCAGCTATTAACAACTGAAAACGAATTAAAAAGTCTAAACAATCAACTCCTTCAGCTTAATAGCGAGAAGGATAAATTCTTCTCAATCATTGGACATGATCTTAAAGGGGTTTTTAATGGGATTCTTGGAATTACAGATTTTTTGGTCGAGATATCAAGGGTGAATGAGGTGCGCGAAGTGGAAAAACTTTGTTTGCTACTTAACGATGCCGCAAACAATGGTTACAATCTACTTGAGAACCTTTTGCACTGGGCTAGAGTACAAACCGGACGTATAGAATATAACCCAGCCCACCTCCTTTTTCTTCCGATTTTACGGAGGGTTACCGACCTTTACAACCTCAGCTGCATAGATAAGGAAATTGAAATACACCTCCCACTCGATTCAGAAATAAGTGTTTATGCCGATAAATTCATGCTCGAAACCATTCTAAGAAATCTTATTTCAAATGCTATTAAGTATTCTGAACCTGGAGGCCAAATTACTATAGAGGCAATCAAACATAACCGGTCAACAATTATCAAAGTCATTGATAAGGGTATTGGTATTAGAAAAGAAGATATTGGAAAGTTGTTTAGAATCGAAACCAGCTTTTCAACATACGGCACAAAAAAAGAGATGGGCACCGGACTTGGTCTAATCCTATGCAAAGAATTTGTAAATAAGCATGATGGAAAAATTTGGGTTGAAAGCGAAGTAAATTTTGGCTCAAAGTTTTTTGTAGAACTACCTGATATTTAATTAATCTCCAATAATAATTAATAGAAACCAAAAAATTACAACAAAAGATGAACTTCATTATTAGCCTACTGATTAGCACTTTAGTTGCAGGTATTGCTGCAACGATTGTCTTGAATCGTTTTTTCAAAAAAACAGTTTTTGTTAAAATTGGTGTCATCTGGCTCTTCAATCTCTTATTTATAATGTTTACAATTAGCATAAGGTTAAAATACTACGATGGAATTGCTATTGCAAACGTAATAAGCCTCTCCTTGAATGTTTTTGTAAGTGTTATTTGCTTCTACTACGCATCAATAACAGTTGTGCGACCCCTTGCTAATGCAATCAGCAAGCTTAACGAACTTGCCAACGGAAACCTCAACATAAAAATTGAAGGGAGCATACTAAATGAGGACACAGATCTAGGACAACTTCACCAAGCTGCTGTGAAGATAAAGGATAATCTAACAAGAATAGTAACTGAGATTAGCACAAATGTAGAAAATCTATCAAACTCAGGTAATCAGCTTAGCAATGTTTCCCAACAGCTGTCACATGGAGCGTCGCAGCAAGCCTCTTCAGTTGAAGAGGTTTCATCGTCTATTGAAGAGATGGCAGCTAACATACAGCAAAACACCGACAACGCTCAGCAAACTGAAAAAATATCGATGAAAGTTTCTGAAGGAGTTCAAAAGGTGGGGGCTTCTTCGAAGCAAAGTCTCAATTCAATTAGAAACATTGCTGATAAAATTAGCATTATTAATGATATAGCATTTCAAACCAACATATTGGCATTGAACGCTGCCGTTGAGGCAGCCAGGGCTGGAGAACAGGGAAAAGGATTTGCTGTTGTGGCAGCCGAGGTTCGAAAGCTTGCCGAACGTAGTAAGATTGCTGCCGATGAAATAGTAGATCTTGCCTCTAAAAGTGTAAATGTAACCGAATACTCGGCTAAACACTTAGAAGAACTTATTCCCGAAATTGAACGTACTGCAAAGCTTATTCAAGAAATTGCCGCATCAAGCATGGAGCAATCGTCTGGAGCAGATCAAATTAGCAATGCCATTCAGCAATTTAATCAGGTTGCACAACGTACTGCTGCTGTCAGCGAGGAAATGGCTTCAAATAGCAATGAAATAAGCGAACTAGCTAACCAACTTAGAGATATTGTGTCATACTTCAGCGTGAGGAAAGGTAATTTTTATCGATGAAAGTATGCCTGCTTGTCAATTACAATCAATCTCACGTTTTTTAAAACATCTTAACGATTATAAAATTTGATGTTTTTTTTTAAAAGTTCCCAGAAGTAACTGATAATTTGCAGATTTTGGCCTATCCAGGGTGATACTTCAAGAAAGTTTTCCCATATTTAAACAGT
>CAYZSD010000148.1:0-8407 GCA_964481075.1 uncultured Rikenellaceae bacterium
TTACATTATATATACCTACCGGGCGGCCGGTTAGGTCGATAACAGAGGCCTGCTCCACGTTTACAGGGCTATCAATCCAAAGCATGCTGCTTGCGGGGTTTGGATACAGTCTGATTTCCGAAAGAGAAACCTCGAGCCAATCGGAGGTGAGCAGAGATAAATCGTAGTATGCAGTTTGGTAAACCTCAGCAGTTCTAACGTTCTGTACAAAAATAATTACGCTTGCCTGATCCAGGGCAATTGAGCCTGTTGGGCTCCATGTGTAGCTCTTCGAGAAAGTTTCCCCTTGAGCCATACTCGACGATAAGCTGCTTCCGGCTGGTGTTGGCAACATAGCCCTTAGCACATTGTAGAAAATATTCTTCCCGTTGGGTGCATTACTAATTTCAACTGCCTTCTGAACCACAACACAATGAAGTGCCAGTTCCATCCCTTCGAAAGAAGTGTTTGCTTTAATATCAACCTGAACGTTAACTCCATTCCCTTCCTGACAGTTTAAAGAAATGCTAAACATTGGGTCAAGCAGAACCTTCCTGTCAATGGCAAGCTGGTTTCCTGATGTTGAGGTGAAGTTTAGGTTTGTACTACCATTTATGAGTGCGTAGGGGATTGTAGAAACCCCATAGAAGAACTCTCTTGCCGATGGTCCTGCTTGATACTGATTGAAAAGAGGATCGCCCGAAGGGCTTGAGGTGTGGTAGTGTATCGCCCTGACATCAAGGTTGTTTGCATTTTCAAGCGTAGCCATGTACTCGTCAGCAGAAATGGTGGAGGTCATGGTATTGTTAGTGAAGTACTCCAGAAGCACCTCCTGCTGTCGGTTTCCAATCCAGAAATTATCAAATGCAAAACCATCAAAAAGGGTTTCAAACTGATAATTATTAGTTGCGTAAGCTACCCTAAACCTAATATTAGTTTTATCCTTATGAGCATCAAGGCTGATACGCGCGCTAACCCAGTCGTTCATGGTGGTGTGACTCCAACCGATAAGCTGTCCACCAGGCTGACTTTCAATAGTGCTATTGTACCAATTGATACCATCGCCCACTAAACCAAGTGTTTGCCAATCACCCAGTCCATCGAGGTCGTATTGCAATACCGCCCCATCACGACCCTGATACGAAGCCGACCAAATATCGAACTTTAGCATAGGCTTTTCGAGCAACGTTAGGTCGAAGCAAGGGCTCAGAACCTGTGAGCGTTCGTCTTTAGTCCAATCAATTTGAGTGAACCAAGCGTATTGTCCCGATGCTGCACCGTTAATTACACTTCCCCCAGGGCTACCAAGATTCCAGCTAAAGAACTGGTTCTCGTTCATGGGGCGGGCATCCCAGTAGGCTGCTCCCTCCTCAAAGTCCTGTATGTAAATCCTATTGGGAAGATCGCTTATGGTGATAAGAGGTTGAATAAATACCTGTTTAACAATGGAGTCGGAGCAGCCATCTGACGTCCGGGAGATCAGTTTTACATCGTGATAGCCAACCTCATTAAATGTGTAACCAACGGTTTGACCTACAATTACTGGTTCATCAGCAAACTTCCATAGGTACTGACTAATGTTAGTCTGGTTACTAGTAGTGCCTCTAAAAGTAGTTGGCTCATTGGTGAGACATTCTTGTTGCCAGGTAAAATTTGGTATTGGGATTAGCCCAATATTGATATTCTGAGACAGTTTTGCATTACAACCCTTTGATGTGGTGGCTTCTAGAGATACAGGTTTTAACCCTGCGGTAGTATAACGCCATGAAGGTTCTTCTTCATCAGAAGTGTTCTCTGTGTTGCTATCGAATTGCCATTTCCATGTTGCTATCGGATCTGTTTCAGTTGTAGTGTTGTTTATGAATTGAATATGGGTATCATTAAGATTCGAGCACGAGTCAACTACAGAGAAGCCAATTTGGGGAATCTCATTAACTCTAACCACAACAGAGTCCTTGATTGAACATATACCTGAAGTATGAATGAAATTAATTGTGTGCACACCAACACCCGCAATTGACGGGTGGAACTGATTGGGTGGAACTACGCCAGTACCGCTATAAGTTCCACTAAGAACTGGTTCAATGTTCATTTGAACGGGGTCATGGTCAAAGCAATACTCATCCACAAGGTTGATGATGGTAACCGTACCAAGGTCAGTAACTTTAATCCCCTCGCTTATTATTAGGAACGTTTCCACATTATTTTCGTGAGGATATAAGTAATCGATAGTATGATTTCCATCTCCTGCAATATTTGGGTAGAATATTGCAGTATCGGGAGCCAGCATTTCTATACCTGGACCTTCGAAGTACCCCGGAAGTCCATTGTTTGATGAGCCGATAATTGTAACAGGGTCATTATCGATACATATCTCAGCGGGTAGCCCATTGATTTCGCCATCAGCTCCAACAACAATAATTGACTCTGAGATACTGTTAGTACAATTATTGCCATCGGTATAGGTGTAGGTAATTGTAAAAGGACCTGGATCTTGAGGATCAAAAGTAGTACCAGACACACCGTTTCCCCCAAATGTTCCACCGGGAGGATCACCAACAAGAACTAATGGTTCATCAACTATGTTGTAATAATCGGGAAAATCAACGAAAGATAGTTCGGGTAGCCCCCAAATACTGAAAGTATAGGTTGTGTCGCTTGTGCAGCCTGATAAAGTAGATGTAAATGTGTAGGTTATGCTGTAAACACCCACATTTTCACTCGAAGGGTAAAGCCAGGCGTTATTCCCTTGTGGAGAGAAAGCATTTGGCGTTCCATCTTCATCGTAGGAAAATTCGCTGAAGCCCCCACCAGTATAGTTCACGTTGCCAAAAATCTGTTGGGGAACAGCATCCTCACAGTAGCCCTCTAATAATCCACTTATAGTAACCAAACCTATTGAGTCAATAAAAACGGCTTTTTTCACCTCATAAAGGGTTTGTGAAGCACCGATATAATAGCGGAAGGTAACGGTATCTTTCCCCTGTGCATTACCTTCGCCCGTATAAGCAAGGGGAATACTAAACCAAGCCTGGTTGGGGCTTTCTGCAGGTAAAACAGCACCTTTGGTACTAAAAAATTCGCCTATTACATCTGTTGAATCGGTTAATAAGCATGAAATAAGCACTAAATCATCGGAGTAGCAGTACTTATCTGTCAAGTCAGTAATTGTTTCGTTAGCCTTACGAATAAGCGTACTTTTCGAGGTGCTGTTCGAGCAGCCAGTCAAGTTCTCGGTATAAGCGTAGTTAATTATAACAGTACTTCCTGGAACGCCACGATTGGGGTAGAAATAGTTTTCCTCATCAATTAGGATACCCGATGTAAATGTTCCACCCTCATAATTTCCTACCATTAGAACAGGATCCTCGTCGTAGTTGTAGTTATCTCTGATATCGAAATCGACAACTGGTAACGAATTGATTGTAACCTGCCAATCAACGGTATCGGAATAGCATCCATTGGGCGATTGGTAGAAGTACTCCACAGTATATGATTGATTGGGGTCGAGATTTTGTGGATAGAAATATACGGAGTTGTTAAAGGTGCCAGTCATGTACTGGAGTCCACCCTCAGGGCCCGTGTAAGTTCCCGTGCCACCAACTGGGTAGTAGTCGGCGGATATCGTTATGGCAGAGGCGTTCTCGCAAAATTGATTGTTAAGGCTGGCGAAGGGGTTGTTGATGTGAACTGAGTCGATTTTGAATGTTACCTCTCTTTGGTAGGTTACCTCATCATCGGAGTAGAAGTATTTTAAGGTGTAAGTAATTGCTGGATCTCCGGCAATAAATAAACTTGGGCTGATTGTTATAGTATCATTACCAGTATTGGTCCACCAGTCTGAAGGGACGTCGGTGTTATCGGTTGATCTTTTAATGCTGAAAACCCCTGGGTTAGTCGATGGGTTACTTCCAGTTATGGTAGAAGCGCTCTCGTAATGGCAGTAGAATGGTTTTACACCAGTGATAACAGCACCAGTCCTTGATACAACTATTGTTCGGGTGATTGAATTTGTACAGCCATAGGTATCAATATATGTATAGGTAATGGCAACATCTTTGTAATCAACATTTTGACCTATCACCACCATTGAAGGGAAGAACATCCCGTTGGCAGTTACCCCTTCGCCCGAGAAAGAGCCTCCGGCAGGGGTTGCAAAGCCAACTAGCGAAACTGGATCGCCATCGAAAACAAAAGGTGAACCTAAAATATTGAGCGTAAGCACTGGTAATGCTATTTCTGTTACCACAGCATTCTTTAGGGCTGTGGTAGTTGAGTTGCCAGTGCTATCCACCAGCATTACAAGGGAATAGGTTCCACTATAAACATCAATTCCATATACGTTGTCGTCAATCACAACTGGTCCATATATTTCAGTGCCATCGCTGTAGGTTAGCTGGAACGGTTTGTATCCTGTAAAATTGAAGGTTACCGGAACAGCTGGATTATTAGCACACCTTGATGTTGTCCCAAGAATTGTTAGGGTTGGCCGAACAGTATAAATGGTTTTTTCAATTTCATTATAGATGTATGTAACACTAACGTTGCCTGCTTGATCGGTAACACTGATGGGCCCGAGTTGAAGAGGGGTAACTTGTGTCTGGTCGCCCTCAGCAACAGTATATGTTGCAACGTACGATGCACCTCCATTTGTTGCAACCCAAGAAATTGGTTTCGAATTATACATAGTGGGGGCAAGTATCAACCCAACCTCTGCAACTTCGAGGTTAACAGTAAATACCAGCTGATCGCCAATCTTTAGGATTCCCTCTGTTTCAGCATTAGAAGTAACCGAGAGGATTTGTGGTGTATTTGCATCGATAGTGATGGTTCCTGTTGAAACCACGGCTTGGGTTAAGGTGGTCTCATTGCCAGCAGCATCGCGTAGAGTAATGTTCACAGGCAGAGAATTGGCTGAGAAAATATCGTTGTCCGCTTCTTCAACAGTATAGTAAATAGAATATGTATTGTTGTTGTTGTTGATAAATACGGCGGGTTTTCCATTAACCAAGCTGGATGTGCTTGTGTAGTTGAAGTTATCGGCAAGGATAAATACAGAAACCAGACTGCCCACCTTATAAACACCTGATGCTACTGTGATAGAGATGATTGCGGGTGGTGTGTTGTCGAAAATAACGCTTGTACCATTCGTTGTTGCCGTTTGCCTTGCTGCCTCATTTCCAGCCAGGTCAACAATATCGATGGTGAAAGGAACAACACCATCCTGATCTTCCTCGGTACGAAGAATTCTGGTAGCTTGCCAGCTTATAGGTCCACCGGTTAGTGTGGTTGGGGCATTTCCATTTATTGTAACCTGTGGTGTTTCAACGGCCTCGGATAGGGTAAAATCGAGGATAGCCGAATTCCCATCGATAGCATAGACGTTCGACTGGCTATTGTTGGAGTTGAATGAAACGAGGGTAAAGAAGGGCTTGGTCTTATCGAATAGTACTGAGCTCCCGTCGGTTGTTTCTACCTTCTGAATACCTGCATTCCCTGCCCTATCCATATAGTTTATGGAGAAAGTTACAAAGTTTTCGTTATCAGCAGAACGTAGGAAGTAGTAAGCCTGCCACCTATCAATTTCGTTGATGTAATCGACGGTTGCATTTCTGCCATTAACCATTGCCGATACATACTCTATTGGCTCATTAGCCTCAAAATCAATGGTTATCATACTACCTACTCTTGCTCTATCGGGGTTGGCATGGTCGGAGAAGATTGAGATTGACGCGATATCGGGAATTGTTTTATCAAACTCCACCCATGAACCATCGGTTACACTGGTATGACTTCCTGGGTTTCCAGTTAAATCGGTAAAGCTTAACATGAACTCCACCAATCCTTCTTGCTCGGTATCTAATGGGCTGTAGGTTGCTCTCCATGTGTTTCCAATCACATTAGCAACATCGGCCTCATGGCCAAGTATTGTTGCCGACACATTTTCAATCCCTTCGGAAGCAATGAAGCTTATGGTTATCAAGCTGTTTGTCCTCGCAAAATTAGGATTAATGTAATTCGACTGGATGTTTACCGAGATCAGATATGGGTCGGACTTGTCGAAGTTTACATAGGTGAAATCGGTTGTTCCTGTAACGGTAAGACCCTGGTTGCCAACCGTATCTCGGAAGGCAATGGCAAAAGGAACATTCCCCTCAGCATCGGTTGTTTGCATGGTATAAGTTGCTATCCAGCTTATTCCATCGGAGCCAACGCTTTCTATTGTGGCTTGACTGCCAGAAATTGTTGCAGAAACATTAGTAATACCCTCTGACGAAGTGAAGGTTAAGGAGATCTCGTCGCCTGGTTTAGCCCTTGATGGATCGCTATTGCTTGATGCAATGGATACAGATGAAAGGAAGGGTCTTGTACGGTCGAAGATAACTTGAGAGCCATCGGTTGTTGCTGTTGCCACTACCCCTACATTTCCTGTTGAATCCTGGTAGGCTATGTACACCGAGAGGGGTCCCTCGAAATCGTTGCTAAGCATGGTGTACGTTCCCGTCCAATTCTTACCCTGATTTATCGAGCTAAGGGTGGCTACCTTGCCATTGATCTGGGTAAGGACATTTCGAATTCCTTCAGATGATTCGAATGACAAAGTGATACCATCGCCCACCTTGGCAAGCTGATTGTTGTAAATATTATTTGATTGTATTGAAACAACTAATATTTCTGGTGGGGTCATGTCGAAGCGTATGAAGCTTCCATTCGTAGTTGAGGAAACAGGGACTCCTGCATTACCTGTAATATCTTGATAAGCAACCGAGAAACCAATTACTCCCTCGGTGTTTTCTTCTGTCAAGGTGTATGTAGAGGTCCAAGCTGTTCCACTCGAATTGCTTGTTGCCGGAACAGGTTGTCCATCGATAACTACCTGGACATCAGTGATGGCCTCAGATGAAGTGAAGGTTAGGGTTACAATATCGCCTACCGTAGCCCTGGTACTGGCTAAGGTGTTATTCGATGATATGGCTACGCTCAATAGCATAGGGATTAAGTTGTCGACAACTACCTGACTACCATTGGTTGTTGAGGAAGCAGGAACGCCATCGTTGCCTGCTCGGTCGGAGTAATTGATTTCAAAAACCACTATCCCATCGGAGTCATTATCAATGGTGTAGGTTGCAACCCACAAATTACCATCGTTAGTAATGTCATCGGCGCTATTGCCATTAAGTGTAACAATTGGAGTTTGAATAATTTCCGTTGAGGTGAAAGAGAGTGATACAATATCACCATTTCTAGCCCTGGACGATGATTCGTTGTTTGAAGATATTGTAATGTTGTAGAGCGATGGTATAGTCCTATCAATCACAACATTTTCTCCTTCTGTCTTGGCTGTAACAATGATCCCTGCATTTCCTGTCAAATCGGTATATTGTATCTGAAACTGAACTATCCCTTCATTGTCAGTATTATTTATTGAGTATTCTGCTATCCAGGTTATTCCATCGGATGAAGGATTTGAAACGGAAGCAGAATTTCCAGAGATATTAACAACGGGAGTTTGAATCTCTTCGCTTGAGGTGAAATTTAGAAACACAGTATCTCCCACCTTAGCCCAAACAGATGAATTAGAGTTGTTTGAACCGATTATAACAGCGGGTAAGAAGGGTAAGGTTCGGTCGAATAGGACAAAACCAGTAGCATCACCTTCATTCATCTGGAAACCAACATTACCAGCCAAGTCCTTATAGTCTATGGTAAATGTTACCATACCCTCCACATCGATACTGGCCATAGCATAGGTTGCCTGCCATGTATTTAATTCAATGTTACTTACTGAAGCCAATCTGTTGCCGTTTATTATTACTACAACATCCTTTATCGCTTCGCTGGCCTCGAAGTTGACTGTAACAATATCGCCCACTTTTGCAAGTGTATTGGTAGGATTGCTCGAACTTATGCTGATATTGAATACACTAGGCGTTGATTGGTCGAAAGTGACTGAACTACCATCGGATGTGGAATTGACAATACTTTGATTTCCAGCAAGATCTTGGCATGATATTTCAAAGTCGATAATTTCGGGGAAACTATCATCAACAGTTACAGTTGCCCTCCATCTATTTCCAGAGATATTGAATACATCAGCAGTTATACTACCAATTTCTGCAACAACGTTGATAATGGTTTCATCGGAGGTAAACTCAAGAAGTATGATATCGCTTACCATTGCAATTGCTGGATTCGGATTGTTCGACCTGATTGTTACAGGCGAAAGGGTTGGACTTGTAGCATCGAACACCACGGCGAAGCCGTTTGTTGTTGCACTTCGAGTGGGTGCAAAGTTTCCAGCAAGGTCAACAATATCAATGGCAAAGGGCACAACACCCTCGCTCTCGCCCAAAGCCAATGCCCTTGAGGCAATCCATGAGGTTGAACCACCCACAATAGATGATGCCTCTATTCCATTGATGGTTAC
>CAYZSD010000149.1:0-8388 GCA_964481075.1 uncultured Rikenellaceae bacterium
ATGTACCAAAATGCAATCGATACAACAAAAGGAGGTTTTAAACCAATTCTTTACAAAGGGTTAGCCCTTAGGAAGTTTAGTATAGTTGACGGGTATTTCAGTCAGCTAGAAAAGAAGGGAGGGAATCAGTTGACAGTTGTCAATGATTTAGATTTTTTGCTTTTAAACTTCTCACTTCCAAAGGATAGCACTGTTTCAATCAAGAACTTTAAGTTCGATAAAATAGAACTTACCTCATCAAAGATAATTTATTCAAAGAGAAAGGCGCTCTACTCTTTTGGCGTTGATTCTGTTTATATCTCAACAGCAAGGAGGTATTGCAAATTTCAGGGTGTAAAGATTATGCCAAACCATTCAAAGGATAGATTTGGCAAAGTGGTAGGAAAAGAAACTACAAGAATTGAGGGAAGAATAGTAAATATTTCAATACATAATGTTGATCTAGAAACATTTCTTCAAAAGAATATTCTTCTGGTAGGGAAAGTACATGTAAACAAGTTTGCTGTCAGCATGTTCAAAGACAAGCGGTTACCCCGTCCAGTCGATAACCCTGAAGTGCCTTTACCCCAAGATCTTATTAATAGTATCAAGCTACCCTTCCGGGTCGATTCTATCGTTTGTACAACAGGGCTTCTTTCATTTGAAAGCCTTTTGCCTGGCGCAGATCGATCGGGGTCATTGTATATTGCAAAAGCAAACTTTACACTTGACAACATAACAAACATTCCAAGTGAAACAGCCGAGGATCTCAACGTTAGCATTAGTGGAATGCTTATGGGCGAGGGAAAGATGGATGCAAGGATTAGCTTCCCGCTTCAAGATTCCAATAAGCCAATATCCTACTCGGGGCAAATTTTAAGAATGGACCTCACAAAGCTTAACTCTTTTCTACAACCAACAGCCTTTCTCGGAATAAAATCAGGGAAGCTCGTCAGCCTGAATTTTAATGCAGAAGCTAATGAAAAAAAGGCAACAGGAGAACTTAGAATTCATTATAAAGACCTGAATATTAGCGTTCAAAAGTTTAGAAACCGACAAATTGTTGAGAATAGCAATTACGAGTGGTTGCTCAACATGTTGGTTAATAGTTTGTTAATTAAAAAAGATAACCCTACCAGGAAGAATGAACTAAGGGTGGGAACTATTGATTTTGAAAGGGATAATACAAGACCCGTTACCCATTATATAATTCAGAGCATCCTTTCTGGTGTTCCTGAAAGCCTTGGTATTCCGCTAAAAATTAGAAAGAAGCACATGGATAAGAAGAAGGAAGGATTTTCACATAAAGGTTCAAAATAGCATTACGATGTCAAAGAAAAAACTTGTTATTCTAACAGGAGCAGGTATTTCGGCAGAGAGTGGGATTCGAACTTTTCGCGATATGGGTGGACTATGGGAGGAGTACGATGTGATGGAGGTGGCAAGCCCTGAAGCTTGGCGAAAGAATCCAGAGCTAGTTCAGCGATTCTATAACGAACGCCGAAGACAACTTTTTACAGTTGAGCCCAATCAAGGACATTTTTCTCTTGCTAAAGCCGAAACGGATTTCGACGTTTATATTATCACACAGAATGTTGACAACCTTCACGAACGGGCTGGCAGCTCAAAGGTACTTCACCTTCATGGCGAGTTAACTAAAGCGCGCTCAACGGTTGACCCAAGTATAGTGTATGAAATTGGTGATAAAGATATTCTCATGGGCGATACCTGTGAGAAGGGGTCACAGCTCCGACCCCACATCGTTTGGTTCGGTGAGGCGGTTCCAGCAATTGCCGAAGCAGCAGAAATCTCGGCAATGGCCGATGTTTTTGCTGTTATTGGCACCTCCCTAAATGTTTATCCTGCAGCAGGTTTACTCGACTATGCACCAAAAGGAATTCCAATTTTCTTGGTCGATCCCAATGACGTTGCTGTGTATTCAAGATTCGATATCACTTTCATAAAAGCACCTGCTTCTTCGGGTGTTCCTAAAATGCTGGAAATCATAAGGCAAAACCACTTGCTGTAAAGAAAATATTTCCATTTGCTTGACTGGTATAGCTGGAAATTATACATTTGTTTACTATCGTTTTTGCTTATTGATTGCAAGGGATTTTTGGTATGTTTAGATTTTTATTAATTCCTTCACTGTTACTATTTATAAGTATTTCTGCTTTTTCAAGCATTGATTCTTTGTTGTCTGAAATAAAGCATAAACCCATTGGTAATCAGTTAGAAATTTTGGCAAATTTGCCCTTCGACCTTATTGTAAGTAACAGCCAAAGGCTAATACCTGTTTTTCACGAACATATTCTTGTTGCTTCTCGACAAAGGAATACTGATTTGCTTGCTAAACTTTATATCAATCTTAGTTTAGTTTACTACTACAGAGGAAAGTACGACGAAAACCTTTTCTATGGACTTAAAGCCATACAACTGCTCGATAGCCTAAAAGAATTGAGTAAACTCGGAACTATGTACGGTGAGCTGGGATATCAAACAAAACGAAGGGATTTGGCTAAGGCCTTTGAGTTAATGCGAAAGGGCAAAAGAATACTTGAAGATATTGGAGAAAATGAGCCACTTGCTAAGATATACGACAATTATGGCGTTTTGCACGAAATAAACGAAAACTACGATAGTGCACTATTTTTCTATCGTAAGGCTCTGTATATTAAGAAAGAGATGCAGGATAGCTTAGGGATTCCCTTTAGCCTTAATAATATCTTTTCGTTGTATCTTATCACGAATCGCTTTGATTCAGCACAGTGGTATCTGAATCAATCTACTATCATCCGTCAAAGAAGAAACGATCAGCATGGACTTGCCGAGAACTATACCTACCAAGGAGATTTTTTTGTTCAAACAGAGCAATACCACAAAGCAATTGAATTTTACAAAAAGGCACTAAAACTAGCTGACCAGTATGGTTATACTTTCCTTTTGCAAAACCTTTACAAAAACATTTCGCTAGCTTTCGAATTGACGGAGAACTATATTGAGGCACTTAACTATCAAAAACTTCATAAGCAGTATCACGACAGCATTGTAAACATTGAAACAAATGCAACCATTGCAAACTTGCAGATTCAATTTGAAACGGCTGAAAAGGAAAAGGAGTTGGCACTTAAGAATCAGGAACTTGTTCGTGAAAGAGCAACAAAATCGACCATAGCTGTTCTTTCGATTTTGCTAATAGTCACAATTCTATTGTTTTATAGATACAAGCAGTTAATAGCAAGAAGGAATGAAAGGATAAGAATACAGAACGCACTGATTGAGGGAGAACAGTCCGAGCGAAACAGGCTTGCCCTTGAACTTCACGATGGTGTAGCAAACGACTTGAATTCGATAATAATTGCCATGAGCAATGATTATTTAGAGAGCAATGCAAGGGTTGAAAAAGGAATTGAAAAGCTACGGGATGCCCATCAAACTGTCAGAAAACTTTCGCATACGCTAATGCCAAGAAGCTTAAAAGATAAGGGCCTTATTGCTGCTATCGAGGAACTGGTTGCCAGTTTTTCAAGTGAAAAACTGATTATATCCTTTCAAAATCAAGGGGTTGGTGTAGCGCTTCGCAATGTAATTGAATTCAATGTCTTTCGAATAATTCAGGAATCAATCAATAATATTATTAAACACTCGAAAGCTAGTCATGTACTTATTGATTTTAATGTTATTGATGGTTTACTTATGCTAAGTATCGAGGACAATGGAATAGGTTTTAGGCAAAGCGAAGTAAATGACACTAATAGCTGGGGAATTAGCAATATAAGTAACAGGGTGAAAATGCTAGAAGGGAATTTGCATATCAGATCAGAACCGGGTGGTGGAACAACCATCGATATTCAAATACCACTTTAATACTCAGGTGTATGGAAAGAATAAAGCTGATTATTGCCGACGACCACCCTATGGTTATCGATGGCCTTGAAAACTACTTTAAAACCTTTGATGAGATTAAAGTTGTTGCTACCACAACCAACCTGAGTCAGGTTATCCCCCTGGTAAGTATTCATTGCCCCGACATTCTCCTTCTCGACTACCACTTTATTCATGATGAGAACATTACAGGCCTAGATGTTTGTAAAGAGATTGTTTCAAGGTTTAGTGATACAAGAGTTATCATCATATCATCGTTTGCCGAGGTTAGCCTAATCAGGGATTTCATCAATGCCGGGGCAAGGGGGTATCTTTTAAAAACTGCCACACGCTTGGAGTACATCGATGCCATACTCAATGTTTTCGCTGGAGGCGAATCGTTTGGCAGAGATATCAGGGAGTTGCTGGTTAAGAGTCGCTTAGAAACGTCAAACTCTGATGGCATTAAGTTTACAAAAACAGAGAAAGAAGTCCTTAAGCTTATCATTCAGGGCGATTCCACACAGGAGATTGCAAAAAAACTTTTTCGTGAAAAATCAACCATTGACTCTCATCGTAAGAGCATCCTATCAAAATTTCACCTTATGGACGTAGGAAATCCCAATCCATCGAAGAATATTTCGCACTACATAGCAAAATTCAACCTATCAGTTAGGATAGATCATCTTTGATTTTTCGAAAAACAGCATCATGTGATGGCATCATCCCTGTTTTTCGACCAAAAAAACTCTATATCATACTTGATTTATAACCATATTTTCTTAGCATTAACCCTGATATTTAGCCAAAAATAATTAAAAACACCCCTGATTATTGACCAAAATATTTTATATTTGTCAAAAAATAAACGAATTACAAAAGCAGGATGAAACGTGATATTATCCAGTCATTAATCAATTGGAAGAATGATGAGAATCGTCGGCCCTTGCTATTAAGAGGGGCAAGGCAAACGGGTAAGACTTATATCATCAAGTATTTTGGAGAAAGAGAGTTTCAGGATATTGTTACATTGAACTTTGAAAGGAATCCTGAGTACAAGGAGGTTTTCGTGAGTTACAACCCACAGGAAGTTGTTGAAAGGATATCGTTATTTGTTGGTAAACAAATAAAAGCAGGTAGAACGCTTCTTTTTTTTGATGAAATACAGGAGAGTCCAAAGGCTATCATGTCGCTGAGATACTTCTATGAAGAGATGCCAAAGTTGCATGTAGTGGGGGCTGGATCGTTACTTGAATTTGCGTTGAACAGCGAAAATTGTCGTGTTCCCATAGGGCGTATTCAGTATATGTATTTGAAACCAATGTCTTTCGGCGAATTTCTCGATGCCATGAACGAGGGAATGCTAAGAAAGCATGTTTCTGATATAAAAAATTTGGAAAGCATCCCAAAAGGGTTACACGATAAGCTTAATGAACTACTAAGGAAGTACTTTTTGATTGGAGGGATGCCTGCCGTAATGAAAGACTACATTGAAAATAAGGATATATTGAGATGCCAGAGAATCCAGCAGAATCTGATTCAAACATTTATTGATGATTTCAGCAAATACGCACGTGCCTCAAAGCATAAATATCTAGAAAAGGTCTTCTATTCAGTACCAGCGCAGGTTGGCAACAAGTATAAGTATTCCAATGTTGATAGTTCTGTTAAGTCCCGAGACCTAAAGGAGGCCGTTGAGTTACTTGAAAATGCAGGAATTGTTACCAGAGTCAAATGCACAAGCGGTTCGGCATTGCCACTTGAGGCTGAGGCAAAAACTGACTTCTACAAACTTCTTTTTATCGATATAGGCTTACTACATGCAATTTGCGGAATATATCTAGAAACAGTAATGCAGAACGATTTTACTGCAATTTTTAGCGGAAAAGTAACCGAGCAATTCGCTGGACAGCAACTAATATGCTTAACTCCGTACGAAATAAAACCAAACCTATACTACTGGGTTCGAGAAGCAAGGGGTAGTAAGGCAGAAATCGATTTTTTAATCTCTAAGGGTACAGAAATAATCCCCATTGAGGTAAAATCAGGGCAAAAGGGGACGCTAAAAAGCTTGTTATCCTTCATTGAAAAGTACCATCCAAAAAAGGCTCTTAAAATCTCCCAAGCACCCTACTCGATTTCTAATCCAATAGTTAATCTACCTTTATATTCGATTGAAGTGTTAAATTCGGCAGCAGCTGAGAGTACAAACTAGACTCTAATACCCCTATTTGTAGGGAGGTTTTCTTGCTGCTATTTCATTATTCATAGGGTTTTATTGCCTTTTGTTTGAGCATAATTTTATGCCAATAAACCAAAACCCTATTTGCTATGAAAACACTAACCAAAATTGTTGTACTACTATTTATGGTAGTTTGCTTCCCTGTGCAAATCTATTCGCAGAAGTTGGAAGTTGAGAAAACCCACTCTCTCTCAAAGGATGCCAAGAGGGGCTACTTAGGATCATTTAACTACGACCAGAATACGAAGGAATACACCATGGTTTTTGTTCGCGAAAAGAACAAGAAGACCATTTATGTAACCTACAAATTCGACTACAATTTTAACCAGATAAATGAACACGAGGAGGAGTTGTCGCTTGTTCAGGCAAGTAAGAAGTACGACTGGGTTGACTACGATGAAGGTAGCAGTGGTTGGAGCAACCCTACGGTGGTTAGGGTAGATGCCAATGCCTGGGGTGCTGGTCAACTCGTTCTTCGAAAAGGAACAATTACCCGTAAGTGGGCAACCGATTACTACCAAACTCAAGGGGTTAGCTACACAACTCATCACTGGGTTGGCTACTGGAAATACGATTTCAATGAGCTTGAAAAGGTTAAACCCAAGATTGAAGTTACCGTTGAAATAGATCCAAGGGCTCCCAAGATGGTCAAAAATATGGCCGAGAATGCAGCAAAGAAAATCTTCTTGGTGGCATACCAAACCGATGAGCCTGAGACTGAAATAACTACTGGTGCACGTTCGTTTCATCCAAAGTATAACAAAACACTATGGGAAAGGAAACGTGATTATAGTACCGCAAGTGGTGATATTACAATCGTGGGTCGTCAGTACTACGCTGTCGATAAAACTTTCTACAACCGTTACGTTGCACTTCAATTCTCTGCCACTGACCTATCACTGAAGAACCAGACACTTATTGAGGTTGACTATGGGGTGGATGTGATTTACAAAAAGGTGATGCCCGATCAAACAATAATTTTCATTGTTGCCCCCCTTTCGGGGGTTCATGTAAAACCAGCAAAGCCAAACCCCAATACTCGTGCTTTTATTTACTTTAGAGTTGATAAGAATGCTAACCTTATTGAAAGGATTGAGTTCGAATCTCCAAGTAGTAAATGGGATATAAATTCTGCTAACCTAATGCCAAATGGCGATATCTTTATCTACGGCGAAGCTGTAAGTAAGAAGAATGATAAGTACCATTGTGAGCAGATGAATGTTTCGAAGTACGATAACTTTCAGCTAATGAAGGTGTCGGGAGGGAAGCTTGCTTACATCACAAGCACTCCTGTGGAAGAGTTCACAAGCAGGCTTAAGCTCCCTGCAAATGTAAAGAAGATTGAGCCATATTCGGGCAAAAAGTTCGAGGTAGGTGGACTAAATATAACTGGTTCAGGCGATATCATAATCAGTGGACAAAACAATGATGGAGGCAAGTTTGGTGATATCATGCTGTTCCATTTTGGTAGCGATGGACGGTTGAAGGCTCAGTATGGGTATAAACTTGAGGAGACAGGCAAAGAGGCTACTTCGCAGGGTACATTACACGTTGAGTTTGAAAATCCAGACGGAAAAACAATGACATGGATAGTTTATGAGATGAAAGGTGTCGACGGTCAGAGGTTGCTTATGTACCCTCGTCTTTCGGTAATTAACCTTGAGAAGGCAACGATTTCCGAGATTTCTACATACGGTGTTAGTAAGAAGGATGAGTTTTTTATTGATAATAGTCATCCAATTCTTCTAATTGATGACGACCAAAAGGTGGTTTTCTTTGGAACCGACAAAAAGGATAAAACCCTTTGGTTTAGCAGAATAGGCCTTTAGTAATTCACTATGAAACCAATTAAAGCACGTGTTTCTGTTAGCAAATAGGTATTACGTGCAGCAAGCAGGGCTTGCTACATTGCTTGTCCTGCTTGTTTTTCATTCTAAACACTAAAACATCACAGACATGAAAAAATTATTTTTATTTACTGCATTCTTACTTTTATCAAACCTTTCCTTCTCTCAGGATTGGTTTGTGATTAGATCCCAGAACAACCCCGAATATTCAGATGCTGAAATAATTTGGAGCATCTTTTTCTTAGATGAGGATACTGGTTTCGCCTGCATTGAGAAAGCCTCCGTCTCAAGAATCTGCAAAACCACAAACGGTGGAGTTAGTTGGAGTGAGCTGTTCACCAATACTGCTATGGAACCTTTAAAAGACATTACTTTCATTGATAGTAATGTGGGTTTTGCAGTTGGTGCCAAGGGTAAGGTGTTGAAAACAACCGATGGTGTTCTGAACTGGGTGCA